>NZ_PNOZ01000100.1:0-19348 GCF_002879555.1 Verrucosispora sp. ts21
GAGCCCATCCGGGACAGCAGGGCGGCGAACGCGGCCTGCAACACCATGAACACCGTCGTACCGCTGTCGCGCGCCGTACGCAGCACCGCACGGTGCAGATCCGCGTCCATTCCGAACGGCACCACGTCACCGCGGTGGCTCGCCTGGGCCGGGCGGGGCCGGTCTGCGGGCAGGTCGAGGACCTGCGGTGCCCCGGCGAGCGTGGTGCGCCAGAAGTCGAGCTGCCGGGCCAGCGCGCTGTCCGGATTTCCGGCACCGCCGAGCAGATCACGCTGCCAGAGCGTGTAGTCGGCGTACTGCACGGGCAGCGGCTCCCAGCCCGGCGCCGTACCGGCCAGTCGCGCCTCGTAGGCCACGGCGAGATCCCGCAGCAGCGGCCCGGTCGACCAGCCGTCACCGGCGATGTGGTGCACCAGCACCACAAGCAGTTGACCGCCGTCGTCACAGCGCAGCAGCCACACCCGCAACGGGATCTGGGTGCCGAGGTCGAAGACGTGTCCGGTCGCCGCGTCGATCACCGCAGGCAGGTCGGCGACCGGCACGTCCAGCACGGTCACCTTGGGCTGGGCGCGGTCCAGCACGACCTGGCACGGCTCACCGTCGATGACCGCGTACACGGTGCGCAGCACCTCGTGCCGGTCCGCCACGTCGCGGACCGCCTCGGTCAGCGCCGCCGGTTGCAGCGGCCGGTGCAGGCGCAGCACCACCGGGATGTTGTACATCCGGCTGGCCCCGCCCATCTCGTCGAGGAACCACAACCGGCGTTGCGCGTACGACAGCGGCAGCAGGTCCGGCCGGACCGCGGGGGCCAGTGGCGGGCGCGCCCCGGTCCCGGCCAGGGTCCCGATCCGGCGGTCCAGGCCGGCGACCGTGGGGTCCACGAAGAAGTCTCGCAGCCCGACCTCCACGCCCAGCACCGCCCGGACCCGGTTGACCAGTTTGATGGCGAGCAGGCTGTGGCCGCCGCGGCGGAAGAAGCTGTCGTGGCGGCCGATGCGGTCCACGCCCAGCGCGTCGGCGAACAGCCCGCAGAGGATCTCCTCCCGCAGGCTCGTCGGCCCGTCGTCCGGCAGGTCCGGCCGACGTACCCGGGTGGCGTCGACCCGGGCGATCCGCTCGGCGAATCCGGCGCGTTCGGTGTCGGTGACGACGTCGAGGGCACCGACCGTGGTGGTCGGGGCGAGGGCCACGGCCCGCAGCAGCCGCAGGTACACGCCGAGCATCGACTCCACGGTGGCACGGTCGAACAGGTCCACCGGGTACTGGAACTCCACCTGCACACCGGTCGGTGTGCCGTCGGAGTCGCGCAGCTCGGTGCAGTAGACGGTCAGGTCGAACTTGGCCACCTCGAGATCGACCGGGAGGGTCCGGGCGGGCAGGTCACCGAGGCGCAGGTCGGTCGGGGTGTGCGTACCGACGGTCAGCATCACCTGGAAGAACGGGTGCTGTCCCGGTGCCCGGACCGGGTTGAGCTGCTCCACCACCAGGTCGAACGGCACCTCCTCGTGGGCGTACCCGGCCAGGTCCGCGTCGCGTACCCGGGCCAGCAGGTCGACGAAGGTCGGGTCGCCGGAGACGTCGGTGCGCAGCACCACCGAGTTGGCGAAGAAGCCGACGAGATCGTGCAGGGCCTCGTCGGAGCGGCCGGCGACCGGAGCGCCGACCGGTACGTCGGTGCCCGACCCGATCCGGGTCAGGGCGGCGGCCAGGGCGGCCTGCATGGTCATGAAGGTGCTGGCCCGCTGGGACCGGGCGAGGTCGACCAGGCGGCGGTGGGTGTCGGCGTCGAGGTGGCCGGTGACGGTGCCGCCGCGCCCGGAGGCGCCCGTCGCGCGGGGCCGGTCGAACGGCAGCGGCAGCGCCGACGGGGAACCGGCCAGGTTCTCCCGCCACCAGGCCAGTGACCTGGACAGTTCGCTGTCCGGATCGTCCACCTGCCCCAGCAGTTCCCGCTGCCAGAGGGTGTAGTCGGCGTACTGCACCGGCAGCGGTTCCCAGTCCGGTGCCGCACCGGCCAGCCGGGCCCGGTACGCGGTGGACAGGTCCCGCAGCAGCGGGGCGATCGACGCCCCGTCGGTGGCGATGTGGTGCAGCAGCAGCACCAGCACCGACTCGTCGGGGCGGGCGACGAACAGCCGGACCCGCAGCGGGCCCTGCTCGGCCAGGTCGAAGGTGCCGACGCAGAAGCGCCGCACCTCGGCGTCGACCTCCTGCGGTGCGCACCGCTGGACCGGGACCGCGACGGTGGCCGTGGGCAGGACCCGCTGCACCGGCTCACCGTCGACCATCGCGAAGGCGGTACGCAGCACCTCGTGCCGCTCGACCACGTCGGTGAGCGCCGCCGTCAGCACCTCGGGGTCGGGCACCCCGGACAGGGCCAGCACCACTGGAGCGTTGTAGGTCGACGACGGGCCTTCCAACCGGTTCAGGAACCACAACCGGCGTTGCGCGTACGACATCGGGATCACGGGAACTCCTCCTGCTCGGCCACGACCCGACTACTGCCGCGCAGCCGTGGAACTCACGAAAGTCAATGTCCGGATAGGGGCGGCGTGCGAGCCGTCCGAGCAGCGCCGGTACGGCTCGCACGCCGGTGGTACGTGCCGGTCAGGCCGAGGCCGACGGCTCCAGCCGGGCTTCGATGGCCCGGGCCAGGTCCCGCAGTCGCGGGTTCTCGTAGACGGCGCGGATGGGCAGACTCAGGCCGAGTTCCGCGCGGACCCGGGAAACCAGCTTGATCGCCAGCAGCGAGTGGCCGCCGAGCTTGAAGAAGTTGTCCTCGGCGCTGATCGACGGCTGCCGCAGCACCTGGGACCAGACCCGGGCGATGAGCTCCTCGACCGGGCCGGTCGGGGACACACCGGAGGGCACCTGCGGTGCGGGGGTGAGGGTGGGGGCGGGCAGGGCCGCCCGGTCGAGCTTGCCGCTGTTGGTGCGCGGGAAGCGGTCGACGGCGACGAACGCGCCCGGCACCATGTACCCGGGCAGGCTGCGCGCCGTCCACTCGCGCAGCGCCGCCGCGTCCACCGGCGCGGCCGGCCGGTAGTAGGCGACGAGCAGTTGCCCGTCCTCCTCGTGCACCAGCACGGCCGTCTCGGCCACCGCCGGGTGGGCGCCGACCACCGACTCGATCTCACCCAGTTCCATCCGGTGGCCGCGTACCTTCACCTGGCTGTCGACCCGGCCGAGGAACTCCAGCCGGCCGTCGGGCAGCTGCCGGCAGCGGTCCCCGGTGCGGTACATCCGGGTGCCGTCATCGGAGTCGAGGTCGGCGACGAACCGCTCGGCGGTCAGGCCGGGGCGGCGGCGGTAGCCGCGACCGACCCGCGACCCGGCCAGGTAGAGCTCCCCGACCTCGCCGGGGGTGACCGGGGCCAGGGTGTCGTCGAGCACCCGCAGCCGCAGGCCGGGCAGGACGGTGCCGATGTGCGGGGCCCGGTCCGAGGTGATCCGGCCGACGGTGGCGTCGACAGTGCACTCGGTGGGCCCGTACGCGTTGACCGCGCGCAGGATCCCGGCGTCGACCAGCTCACCGAGCCGACCCCACAGGGTCGGGCTGATCGGTTCGCCACCGACGATCAGGGTCAGCGGCCGACCCTCGGCACCGCGCGGAGAAGCGGCCAGGTGCTCCAGCAGCAGCTCCAGATGCGACGGAGTGATGTCCAGGTCGGTGAGCGGGTACCGCTCGACGAGTGCCCCGAGCAGCGCCGGGTCGGTGCGGGTCTGCTCGTCGAGCACCACCACCGTGTCGCCCCGGCAGATCCGGATCCACTGCTGCACCGAGGCGTCGAAGGAGGGCGAGGCGTTCCAACCGACCGTGCCCGGACCGGGGCGTACGACCCCGGTGGACTCCAGTTCGGCCAGCAGCGAGGCGAGCGCGCCCCGGCTGATCTCGACGCCCTTGGGGCGGCCGGTGGAGCCGGAGGTGTAGATGACGTACGCCAGGGTGTCCGGGCCGACCGGCACGGGCGCGTACCCGCCGGTCGGAGCGTCGTCCGCGGTGGTCAGCGCCGCCAGGGACACCTGCGGGGTCGACGCGGTGAGGGGCTCGGTGTCCCCGTCGACGACCAGCAGGTCGGCGCGGGCGTCGTCGACGAGATAGCGGCGCCGGTCGACGGGCAGCTGCGGGTCGACCGGCAGGTACGCCGCGCCTGCGGTCATGGTGCCGAGCAGGGCCGCCACCAGGTCGACTCCGCGGGGCAGGCCGAGGGCGACGACGCTCTCCGGACCGACACCGCGGGCGGCGAGACGGCCGGCGACGACGCCGACGCGCTCCCGCAGCTGGCCGAAGGTGAGGCTGGTGTCGCCGCAGACGACGGCCACCCGGTCGGCCGGCACGTCGGCCAGCCGGTCGAGCAGGTCCGCTGCCGGCACCGCCGCGACGGTGGGCTCGGCCATCGGGGCGTTGATCAGTGCGCTGGTCATCGTCGGCTCACTTCCCGTCCGACACGGTGGTGGACGGGGGAGTCTGCGGCGCGCAGTCGGCCAGGGCGACCGGGTCGCCCATCGCCACCAGGATCTTGCGGGCGCCGGAGAACGCCTCCCGCCCGTGCGCGTTGAGGATGTTGTCGACCATCAGCAGGTCGCCGACCTGCCAGGTCTCGCGGACGGTCACCTGCTCGTACACCGCGGCGATGCTCTCGACCTCCTCCCGGGTCAACGCCGAGCCGTCACCGACGTACGTGTCGAAGGGCAGCCCGTCGTCGCCGTAGGTGTCCAGCAGCACGTCGCGCACGTCCGCGTCGAGGGTCCACCGGTTCCAGAAGGCGTAGTGGTTGAACCAGGACTGCTCGCCGGTGACCGGGTGGGTGACGATCGCCGAGCGACGCTGCCGGGTGCGCAGCTCCTCCTCGTCGAGCCACTCGTAGCCGATCACGTTCTCGTCGCAGTAGGACTGCACGTCGGCCGGGTCGTCGCTGGCGAAGCTGGTCTGCCAGGGCAGACCGGCCAGCTCCGAGTAGTTGCGTACCAGCAGCCAGCCGTGCGCGGCGAAGCGCTCCCGCAGGTCGGCGGGCATCAGGCGCAGCGCCTCGCGCATGTCGCCGACGGTCGTCGCGCCGCCCTCCTCGGGCGCGACCACACACCCGAACAGCAGGGTGCCGGGGAAGTCGAGGGTGTAGCTGTTCTCGTTGTGCAGCCGGATCGGCTGGGCGGCGGGCAGGTCGGTGGAGGAGAAGACGCCCTGACCGAAGTCGGTACGCGGGGTGGCCTTCTCCCGGTAGCCGGTCTGCTGCGGCATCAGCACGTCGCGGACCCGGGCGAAGTCGGTGGTGTCCCCGACGGGCAGGCCACGGATCATCAGGCTGCCGCAGTGCAGCAGTTCGGCGCGGATCGCCGCGCGTTGCGCGGTGAGCCACCCGACGGCGTCGTCGAGGTCGTTGAACGACGGGGTGACGAGGATGGTCGGCTTGCCCGGTTCGTGACGTACGTCGAGGTGGGCTACGGGCGCTTGGGCGGTGAGAGACATCGAGATCCTCCTGAACGAGGTGGAGTGGGTCAGGCGAATTCCGGCCGCGCGGCGCAGCCGTCGAGGACACCGGTGACCAGGGTGAGAAAGGCTTCGAGCTGGTCGTTGAAGTAGAAGTGGCCGCCGGGCAGCACGTGCGTGGTGACCGGTCCGTCGGTGATCTCGGCCCAGCGGCCGAGGGCCTCGGCCGGCACCACCGGGTCGGTGCTGCCGCCGAAGACGACCACCGGGCAGGCAAGCGGTGCCGCCGGCGGGCTGTGGTAGGCGTCGTCGATGGCGAAGTCGGCCCGGATCGAGGGCAGCACCAGCTCCCGCAGCTCCGGCTCATCGAGGATGCCGTTCTCCGTACCGCCCCGTTCCTTGATCGCGGCGACAAGCGCGTCGTCGTCGAGGTCCTCCGGATGCACCGGGCTCGGGTTGACCAGGAACGGTGCCCGGCAGGCGGAGACGACCAGGGCGCGGGGCGGGCGGCCGGCCTCGGTCAGGGCCCGGGCCACCTCGTACGCGACGAGGGAACCCATGCTGTGTCCGAGCACGACCAGGTCGTCGGTGTCGGCGGGCAGGCTGGCCAGGACCGGGTCGACCAGGTCGGCCATCGTCTCGGGCAGCGGCTCACTGAACCGGGCACCCCGACCGGGGTACTGCCCGACGAGCAGGCGTACCCCCTCGGGCAGCAGGTCCCGCCAGGGTGCGTACGCGTGTGCGTTGCCACCGGAGTGCGGCAGCACCAGCAGCGAGGTGTGGTGCGGGGCGTCCCCGGTGCCGCCGGGCAGCACCCAGACGACGTCGTCGGGGGCGGGCGACGGATGCCGGTCCGGCATCGCGCCGGCCGGGTCGAAGTGGGCATGGTCCACGATGCGCTCCATTCCTGGACGGCTTCACGGTCGGTGGTGCAGGGAGTGCGGGTGCGGTCAGGTGCTCTGTGGGCTGCTCGGCAACGCCCTGCCCGCTTCGGTGCGCCGGCGCAGCGTGGGTCGGCTGCGGGCCGGTGCGGCCGTGGGCAGTTGCGCGGCCAGGGCGGCGATGGTGGGGGCCTGGAAGATGTCGCGGATGGTGAGTTGGGTGCCGAGGATCGCGCAGACGCGGGCGGCGAGTTTCGCGGCGAGCAGGCTGTGTCCGCCGAGGTCGAAGAAGTCGTCGTCGATGCTGACGGTCGGTACGCCGAGGATCTCCGCGTACACCCCGCAGAGGATCTCCTCGCGGGCGTCGCGGGCCGCCCGACCGGTCCCGGCGGTGAACTCCGGCTCCGGCAGGGCCCGCCGGTCGAGCTTGCCGTTGGCCGTCAACGGCATCCGGTCCAGCGGAATCACCGCGGCGGGCACCATGTGCTCGGGCAGCCGCTCCCGCAGCCACGGTCGCAGACCGGCCGGGTCGGTGTCGCCGACCACGTAGGCGATCAGGCGCATCGTCCCGGTCGGATCGGGTACGGCGATGACGGCGGCCTGCGCCACCTGGTCGTGGCCGCGCAGTACCGACTCGATCTCACCGGGCTCGACCCGGAAGCCGCGCACCTTCACCTGGCCGTCGAGGCGGCCGGCGAACTCCAGTTGCCCGTCGACCGTCCACCTGGCCAGATCGCCGGTGCGGTAGAGCCGGTCACCCGGCGCACCGAAGGGATCCGGAACGAACCGCTGCGCAGTGGTGCCGGGCTGGTTGAGGTAGCCGTGCGCGAGGCCGATCCCCGCCAGGTACACCTCGCCGACGACACCGACCGGTGCCGGCCGCAGTGCGTCATCGAGCACGTACGCCCGCTTGTTCGCCACCGCCCGACCCACCGGCAGGCTGCTCGTGTCGGTGAAGTCGTCGGGCACGGGGTGGACGGTGCTGAACCCCATCGACTCGGCCGGCCCGTACGCGTTACCGACCCGCAGGTCCGGACACCGGCTCAGGATCCTGGCCACGTGCGTCACCGACGACGTCTCGCCGCCGGTGAAGGCGTACCGGACCCCCTCGAAGGCCTGCGGATACTCGTCGACGAGCAGGTTGAACAGCCCCGAGGAGAGCTGGAGCATGGTGACGCGGTGTTCGCGTACGAGGGTGGCGATCAGGGCCGGTTCGGGGCGCTGCCCCGGTTGCAGCACACACGTTCCGCCGAACAGCAGCGCGCCCCAGAACTCCAGCGAGAACGCGTCCCAGGACACCGGTGAGCACTGCAGGAACGCCTGGTCCGGGCCGAAGTCGGCGTAGCTCTGGCCGGCGAGGGTGCCGACCAGGGCGCGATGCGAGGTCAGGATGCCCTTCGGCGTACCTGTGGAGCCGGAGGTGAACATCACGCACGCCACGTCGTCCGGGCCGACGGGGGCACCGGGGTCGGTGGCCGGATGCGCGGCGATCAGCGCGGCGTCGGTGTCCACCCGCACCACCGGCGCGTCGGTGGTGATCCGCTCGGCCAGCGCGGCGCTGCTGACGAGCGCGGCGGCGCCGGTCTCGGTGACGATGCGGTGCAGCCGCTCGTCGGGGAACTCCGGGTCCAGCACCGCGTACGCGGCACCGGTCTTCACCACCGCGACGACCGCGACCGCGAAGTCCATGCCCCGTTCCAGCAGGACGCCGACGATGTCGCCGCGACGCACCCCGGCCGCGCTCAGGTGCCGGGCCAACCGGTTCGCCGCGGCGTCCAGTTCGCCGTAGGTCAGGGCGGCCGTTTCGTGACGCAGCGCCACCGCGTGCGGGTCGGCCCCCACCTGGGCGGCGAACCGGTGCGCCAGCGACTCGTCGTCGACCTCGACGGCGGTGGTGTTCCAGTCGTGCAACAGCGCCGACCGCTCCACCGGATCGAGGGCGTCGACCTCGTCGACCGGGCGGGACGGGTCGGCCAACACCTGCCGCAGGGTGCGCTCCAGGGCGGCGACCAGCCGTTGCACGGTGGCCTCGTCGAAGATGGCCGTGCGGTAGACCAGGCCACCACCGATGCCGTCGGCGCCCTCGTCGCGCAGCAGGAACTCCAGGTCGAACTTTGCCGCGCCGGTGACGACGATGCTGCCGCGCTCACAGCGCAGACCGGGCAGGTGCAGCTCGGCGTCGGTGGCGTCGTCGAAGCCCAGGCAGATCTGGAACAGCGGGTGCCGGGCCAGTGTCCGTACCGGGTTGAGATCCTCCAGCAGCAGGTCGAAGGGCAGTTCCTGGTGGGCGAAGGCGTCCAGGTCGGCACCGCGTACCCGCACCAGCAGGTCGGCGAAGGAGGGGTTGCCGGAGGTGTCGGTGCGCAACACGACCGTGTTGACGAAGAAGCCGACAAGTGGGGCCAACGCCTCGTCGGAGCGGCCGGCGACCGGGGTGCCGATGCCGATGTCGGTGCCGGCACCGTAGCGGCGCAGGGTCAGGGCCAGCGCGGCCTGCAGCACCATGAAGGCGGTGCAGCGCTGTTCCCGTGCCACCTCGCGGACCCGGCCGGCCAGCTGGGGGTCGATCCGTACCGCCACGGCGTCGCCGCGGTGGTCGGCGACCGCCGGCCGGGGCCGGTCCAGCGGCAGCCCGGTCTCCTCGGGCAGCCCGGCGAGGGCCTGCCGCCAGTGGCGCAGATCGGCGTGGTGGGTGCTGTCCGGGTCGTCGCGGTCGCCGAGCACGGCCCGTTGCCAGAGCGCGTAGTCGGCGTACTGCACCGGCAGCGGCATCCAGTCGGGGGCCCGGCCGGCACGCCGGGCGGCGTACGCGGCGGACAGGTCACCCAGGAGCGGGCGCAGCGACTGTCCGTCGGTGGCGATGTGGTGCAGCAGGATCAGCAGCTCGTACTCCTCGTCGCCGAGCGCGAAGAGGGTGACCCGCAGCGGCGCTTCGGCGGCCAGGTCGAAGACGTGCCCGGCGGCGGCGACGAGCTGCTGGTCGAGGTCGTCGACGGTCGCCTCGCGCCGCGTCACGGTGACCGGCGCCGGTGCCAGGATCTGTTGGTACGGCTCGCCGTCGACGGCGGTGATGACGGTCCGTAGCACCTGATGCCGGTCGACCAGGTCGGTGACCGCCGCGGTGAGGGCGGCGACGTCGAGGGCCCCGCGCAGGCGGAAGGTCATCGGCACGTTGTAGGTGGTGCCGGGTTCCTCCATCGAGTCGATGAGCCAGAGCCGGCGTTGCGCGTACGACAGCGGCAGCCGCTCGCCGTGCGGTGCGGCGACGAGAGCGGGCCTGGTCCGGGCGGTACCGGTGATGGGCAGGTTCGCGGCGAGGGCGGCGACGGTCGGTGAGGCGAAGATGTCGCGGATGCTCAACTCGACGCCGAGCACCGCCCGTGCCCGCGCGGCGAGCCGGGCGGCGAGCAGCGAATGCCCGCCCAGGTCGAAGAAGCTGTCGTCCACCCCGACCTCGGCGACCCCGAGGACCTCGGCGTAGAGGCCGCACAGGATCTCCTCCCGGGCGTCGCGCGGGGCCCGGCGGGTCGTCGGGCCGGCACCGAACTCCGGCTCCGGCAGGGCCCGCCGATCGACCTTGCCGTTGGCGGTCAACGGGATCCGGTCCAGCAGCACCACGGCACTGGGCACCATGTGCTCCGGCAGCCGCTGGCGCAGCCACCCGGTCAGCGCGGCCCCGTCGGTGCCGGTGGTCCTCGGCACCACGTACGCGATCAGGCGCAGGGTGCCGTTGCCGTCCGGTGAGGCCAGCACCACGGCCTGCGCGACGTCGGCGTGACCCAGCAGGGCCGCCTCGATCTCGCCGGGTTCCACCCGGAAGCCGCGTACCTTCACCTGGCCGTCGACCCGACCGACGAACTCCAACTGGCCGTCGGCCGACCAGCGGGCCAGGTCGCCCGTGCGGTACAGGCGTTCCCCGTCGCCACCGAAGGGGTCCGCCACGAACCGCTGCGCGGTGACCCCGGACTGGTTGAGGTAACCGTCGGCCAGCCCCACCCCGGCCAGGTAGATCTCGCCCGCAACACCGACCGGTACCGGTCGCAGGTGACGGTCCAGCACGTACGCCCGCTTGTTCGCCACTGCCCGACCCACCGGGACACCCACGCCGGTGAAATCCGCCGGTACGTCGAACGTGGTGGTGAACCCCATCGACTCGGCCGGCCCGTAGGCGTTGGCCACCCGCAGGTGCGGGTGGCGGGCTGACACCCGGGCGACGTGCGGACCGGAAGAGGGCTCACCTCCGGTGAACGCCACCCGGACCCCGGCGAAGACCTCGGGATACTCGTCGACCAGGACGTTGAACAGCCCGGAGGACAATTGGAGCATCGACACTCCGTGCTCCGGCACCAGCGCGGCGATCACGGTGGGATCGGGACGCTGCCCGGGATGCAGGACGCAGACGCCGCCGAACAGCAGCGCCCCCCAGAATTCCAACGAGAACGCGTCCCACGACACCGGTGAGCACTGCAGGAACACCTCGCCGGGCCCGAACGACGCGTACCGCTGACCCTGCACCGTCCCCACCAGGGCCCGGTGCGGTGCCAACACTCCCTTCGGCGCCCCGGTCGACCCGGACGTGAACATCACGCACGCCACGTCACCCGGGTCGATTCGCGGCTGCGGGTCGCCGGTGGTGTGACCGGCGATGGCCGCGGCATCGGTGTCCACCCGCACCACCGGGCAGGCCGCGTCGACGCGCGACGTCAACGCCTCGCGGGTCACCAGCGCCGAGGCGGCCGTCTCCCGCAGGACGAAGCTCAGCCGCTCGTCGGGAAAGTCCGGGTCCAGGATCGAGTAGGCGGCACCGGTGCGGGTCACCGCGACCACGGCGACCGCGAAGTCGACGTCCCGCTCCAGCAGCACCCCGACCACGTCGCCCCGGCGGACCCCGATCGAGAGCAGGTGGTTCGCCAGTTGCCCGGACCGCTGCGCCAACTCCCCGTACGACAGGGCGACCCCGCCGCAGACCAGGGCCGGCGCCTGCGGACTCGCTGCCGCCTGCGCGGTGAACAGTTCCGCCAACGACCGGTCAGCCACCGGCACGGCGGTGGCGTTCCACTCCCGCAGCACCAGCTCGCGATCCGCCGCGTCCAGTGCCTCGATCTCGGCGACCGTGACGCCGGGGCGACCGGTCATGTTCGCCAGGATCCGGTGGAAGGTGCGCTGGTACGCGTCGAGGTCCAGCGTCTGGGTGTACGCGGTGTCGGTGCTGACGTCGATGCGCAGACCGCCCTCGGGATGGTGGGTGACGGTCAACCCCACGTCCTCGATGGTGCCGCCGGTGGACAGCAGGTGGTACCGGGCGGGCAGACCCGCGAAGTCGTCATGGTCGTCCCCGGCCACAAAGTTGATCACCGGCCCGAACTGGCGTCCCTGATCAGCGGGCCATCCCAGGTCGCGTCGCAGGTCATCGCCGTCGTACCGTTGGTGCCACTGGGCACGCAGGCCCAGCGCAGCGACCCGGGCCGCCAGTTCCTCAGCGGTCTGCGCCGGGTCGACACGGCAGTAGAGCGGGAGGATGGTCGCCATCATCCCGGGTGTGACGGCCGAGCGGGGGTCCAGCCGTCCCGGTAGCGGCAGCCCGAGCAGGACGTCGTCGTCACCGGTCCACATCCGGCGGTGCAGCACCGCGGCGGTGATCAGCGCCTGCTGCCAGGTGGTGCCGGCCCGCTGCGCGAACTCTCGGAGCCGGTCGAATCCCGGCCCGTCCAACCGGGTCACCTGCCGGGTGACCCGGTTGGCGGGTTTACCTGCCGGTGCGGGCGGGGCATACGCCACGTCGGCCATCAGCTTGCGCCAGTAGGCGGCGTCCCGCTGCTGTGCCCGGGAGCCGACGTACCGGTCCTGGTCGTCGAGCATCGTGGCGAACGAGCCGAGCGGTGCTCCGGCCCCGCCACGACCGGTCACCAGAGCGGTGTACAGCTCGGCGACCCGCCGCCGAAGGATCGTCGCGCTGTAGCCGTCCTGGACAAGGTGGTGTGCCCGCAGGTACCAGAGGTGGTGCTCCGGGCCCAGCCGGTAGATCTCGTGCTGGAAAAGGCGGTCGTGCTCCAGGTCGAGGGGCCGGTTGAGGTCGTCGTGCATGTGCCGCAGCGCCACGGCCCGGGGATCGGCTTCGGCGCTGAGGTCCACCAGGCGGGGGGCGAAGTCCGTTGCCGGCCCGAACTGCTGCGTCGGCGTGCCGTCCACCTCGGTGAAGCGCAGCCGCGACGTCTCGTCCTCACCGACCAGCACGCACACCGCGGCGACCAGCGCGTCCGGGTCGAGTGGCCCCTGGATCTCCAGGTAGCCGCCCATGTTGTGGACCGGATTACCCGGATCGATCCGTTGGGCGTACCAGACGCCCCGCTGCGCCGCGTTCAGCGGTCGCGAGCCGGCGGACGGATCGGACATGGTGGAACCCCCATCTGGACACGGAATGCGGAAACGGAACCCACGACGACCGGCGACCGCCCACCGCGACCGCCCCGATTCGTGCGGAGGCGGGCGGGTCACCGATGCCGTCGCGGCCTGCGGTGGACGGTGCCGGGGAACCCGGTCACCGCGTCTTGTGCTCCACGAGATCGAGGATGTCCTGGACGCTCTGCACGGTGGCGAGTTCGTTGTCGCTGAATTCGACGTCGAACACTTTCTCGATCTTGACGAGGATGTCGACGAAGGTCAGCGAGTCGATGCCGAGGTCCTGACTGATCCGCAGGTTCGGGCCGATGACAACCTCGACGTCCGGCGCCTGCTCCAGGACGATCTCGCTGACCTTCTCCAGGGTGTTGGGCATGTTCTCTTCCTTTCTTCGGGGCCACTTTCGTGAAGTGCCTGTGCACGTGCAGGAGGTACGGCCGCCGTTGGCACGACGGCCCTGCGTGGCTGTGCTCAGCGGACCGTCTGCGTCGGGGCCAGGGTCAACTCCGGCCAGGTGAGGCCGGCCGCAGCCCAGGTGGCCCCACCGCCGAACGCCGCGAGCAGCACCTTGTCGCCGGCCGTCAGCGCGCCGGACTCCACGGCGTCGACCATGGCCAGCGGGATGGAGGCGGCGGAGGTGTTCGCGACCCGGTCCACGTTGATCACCGCCCGCTCAGGTGCGATCCCGATCTCCTCTGCGGTGGCGGTCAGGATGCGCCGGTTGGCCTGGTGGGCGATCAGCCAGTCGACGTCGTCGGGGGTCCAGCCCAACCGCTCCAGCACGGAACGGGAGACGGTGCTCATCCGGTTGATCGCATGCTTGTAGACGGCCCGGCCGGACATGGTGAAGTAGCTGCTGTCGATGTCGACGGGCACACCGGCGGCGCGTTGCCGCGAGCCACCGCCCGGCGTCTTCATGATGTCCAGCAGGTCACCGTCGCTGCCGAGCTGCTGCACGGAGACACTGCCCGTCTCGCCGAGGTGGCCGGCCCGCACGACCACGGCGCCACCACCGTCACCGAAGATCGGCCCGGTGATCTCGTCGTCGTGGTTGAGGATCGACGAGATCGCGTCGGCGCCGATGACCAGACCCGTGCGGTACGCCCCGGTGGCGAGCATCCCGGTGCTTACCGACAGCGCGTAGACGAACCCGGAGCAGGCGGCGTTGAGGTCGAAGGCGGCGATCCCCTTGAACCCCAGCCGGGACGCGACCGACGGTGCGGTCGACGGAAACAGGTGGTCCGGCGTGCAGGTCGCCAGGATCAGAAAGTCGATGTCCGGGTTGCCGCAGGAGTCGAGGGCCCGTTGGGCCGCCTCCACGGCGAGGTCCGAGGTGGCGCCCTCCGGATTCAGGACGAACCGTTGCTCGATTCCCGTGCGGTCCCGGATCCAGTCCGTGGTGACGCCGAGTCTTGCGGCTATCTCGTCGTTCTTGACCACCTGATCCGGCACGTACGCACCGAGCCCGGCGATGACGGCCGTCCTGGTGGTGCTCTCGTACTCGACATGCGACGACAAGGCACACCCCTCCTCTACTGTCGTCCGGTGAGCCGGCCGGCTCCCGGCGGCCACGCCCTGCTGGGTCGTGTTGCCAGTGAACCCGCGGTCGGTGCCGTCGAGCGGCAGTTGTCCCGGCACCCTCGCAGCAGCTACGTCATGCGTCCCCGCCCGAGGGCGGTGTCCGCGTCGGCGACGCCCGCGTGGGCCTCCCTCGACGCCGGCCGCCGTGCCGGCGGTCGGTGAAAGGGGTGATAGCGCCGGGATAGTTCCGGGGATAAGGCCAGGATTCCGACCGTTGTTAGCTTCATTTCAACGCCACAGGGAAACACCGAAAAAGGAGCCGACAATGGGCCGCACCGCCAAGATCTTCGCTCTCGCCGCTACGACCGCAGCCCTCGTCCTCTTCGGTGCCTCGGTGGCACAGGCCGACACCACGGCCCCGGCCACCGCCACGGTGGTCCCCTCGTCCCCGTCCCCGTCCCCGTCGCCCACCGCCACCACCGCCGGCAACAACCCCTGGGACTGATCCCGGTATCAGCGCCCCTCACCGATCCGTCTGCCCCACAGAATCGAGGAGTACAGAAATGACGAGCTCGCTGAGCCTCCGCCCCATTACCGGCTGGTCCGGAAACAAGGACTACTTCACTTTCCGGGAATACGACAAGTTCGACCCGGAAGCGGTAGTCGACGTTCTTGACGGTCGAGTCGCCGGTGTCATGTTCCGTGGCATGGTCGCGCCGGAGGTCGCCGCCAACATCTCCCAGCGCTTCTGGGACAGCCCGCACCGCAAGGTCCGCGGCGTCGAGGCACCCGGCTATTACATCGGCGCGTACACCTGGAACAAGCCCACCAAGCAGTACCTGGACGAGGCCGAGGAGGCCAACCCGATCCTGCGGGACCTGCTCGACGTGCCGAACGACCCGATGAAGGAGTTCTACGCCGGGCTCGGCAGTTCCCTGGCCAAGCGCGGCGCGGTCGTCCGACCCGCCGAGCACGAGGGCCGCAGCGCGGCGATCGCCCTGTTCCGCTCGTGGCACGGCCGTGGCACCTTCGCCCTGGAGCCGCACGACGACGACTCGCAGTGCTCCGACCCGCAGATGGCGGACTTCGAGCGCAACCGGGTGTTCGGCAACCCGATCGCCGCGCTGAACATCTGCCTGGAGAACGAGGGCGGCGGCGGCCGGCTCGTGTACTGGAACATCCAGCCGGACCTGGAGAGCAAGCGCCGCCTCGGCGTCGAGTTCACCGGCTCGCCGTACCCGCACGAGGGCCTGGTCGACGTCGAGTCCAAGTGGATCGACGTGCACGCCGGCGACGTGTACGTCTTCAACGGCGCGCACGTGCACGCGGTCGAACCGAACACCACCGAGCGGCAGACCCGCACCACGCTCGCCGCGATGATGGCCTACGCGGATCCGCAGAACGTCGTCACCTGGAGCTGAGCCGACCCCCCGCTCCTCCGTCCGTACCCGGTGCCCGTCCGTGAGGTGAGGAAGATGTCAGCTGTCCACGACCCCAGAACCGGTGACGTGGTCGGTCACCTCACGCTCCTCACCTCCGACGACGTACCCGAGATCGCGAACCGCGCGTCAGTGGCGTTGCCCGGGTGGTCCGCCGTTGCGGTGGCCACCCGGTGCACCATCCTCAGGGAACTGGCCCGGCTGATCGCGCAGCGCCCCGCCGACCTGGGGGCGCGGTTCGCCCTGGAGACCGGCAAGACCGTCGCCCAGGCCGAAGCCGAACTGGACCGCGCCGCGGAGACCTTCGTCTGGACCGCCGAGGCGGCCGTCCAGGCGACGGCCGGGCGCACGATCTCCGGCGGCGACGGGCTGCACCGGCAGGTCCTCGTCGACCCGGTCGGCCCCGTGCTCGCCATCGTGGCGAGCAACTTCCCCGCCGTCGTGCTCGCCCGCAAGCTGGGGCCCGCGCTCGCGATGGGATGCACCGTCGTGGTCAAGGCACCGGAGACCACCCCGTCGGTGGTACGGGAGATCGCCGACCTGGCCACCAAGGCCGGCCTGCCGACCGACGTGCTTCAGGTGGTGTACACCGACGCGGTCGGCTCGGCGGCGCTTGTGGCCCGACCCGAGTTCCCGCTCATCACCTTCACCGGCTCGCACCGCACCGGGCAACTGGTCGCCGCCGGTGCGGTCGCTCACCTGGCCGACTGCGTCCTGGAGCTGGGCGGTCACGCCCCGGCCATCCTCCTCGACGACGCCGACCTGGCCACCGCCGTACCGGCCCTGGTCGCGTCGAAGTTCAGCTCGGCCGGGCAGAGCTGCGCGGCGCCGAGCCGATTCCTCGTCCACGAGCGGATCCACGCGGAGTTCGTCGACCGGTTCAGCGCTGCGGTACCCGGCCTGGACCACGAACCCGGCGGCACGATGGGGCCCCTGCACACCGAGGCCCGGCGGGACGAGGTGCACGCGCTTGTCCTCGACGCCGTGGACCGGGGAGCCACCGTGATCACCGGCGGTCGGCGTCCCCGCGGACCGGGCTGGTACTACCCGGCCACCGTCCTGACCGACGTGCCGGCGCAGGCGCGGGTCCTCCACGAGGAACCCTTCGGGCCGATCGCACCGGTCATGCGCTTCACCGACGAGGACCAGGCGGTGGCGACTGCCAACGCCACACCGTTCGGCCTGGGCGCATTCGTCTTCGGCGGCCACGCGCGGGCGACCGCCCTGGCGCGACGACTCCACGCGGGCCGAGTGTCGATCAACTGCGCCACCGGTGCCGACCCGATGTCACCGCTGTCCGGTCGCGGACTGAGCGGATACGGGTACGAAGGCGGGCTGGAAGGACTGGCCGCGTTCGGTCGGCTCAAGGTGCTCCAGCGTCCGGTGTGACCCCGCCGCCAACCCGTCGGCACCGGTGTACGTCGCCGCGTCGCCGAGGTCGATGCCGACGAAATGGGCGAGAAGATGCGAGTCGAGGAGTTGACCGTCGACGGTGCGGACCTCACGGCCCGGTGGCGGGCAGTGCTCCACCGTCCGCACTGACCGCCTGCCCGTTGAGGCGTTCCTGCACGAGGTGTTCCCGGGCCATCCGGCGCAGTGCGGCGGAGGCCACGCCGAGCAGGACGGACCGCACTGCCGCGGCGGCGCGGTCGTCACGCTCGAACTGCTCCGGCACCTGGGCGAGCTCGTGCGCGGCGAGCCGCTCGGCCACCTCCGCGTACGGGGTCAGGAAGTCGGTGCCGCATGCGCAGCCGAGCAGCCGCAGGGCCGCCAGCACCTGCGCGAGCCGAACGGCGGCCGGGGTGTCGGCGGGAAGCTGCCAACCGAGTTGACTGACGAATTCGTCGACTTCGGCCTGCGCGTCTCTCAGGTGTGCCGATTCCGGGGCCTCCGATTCGAGGCCGAACACCGCACGATCGGTGACGGCATAGAGGCCGGACAGGGACATGTCGTCGTCCGCGATGGCGGAGAGCACGTCCCGAACCGACGAAAGATCGAGTTGGGCGATCGTGGTGAGGGAACGGATCAACAGGAGTTGCCGTAGGTGCTCCTCGCCGTATACGGCCTGGTTGCGGCCAGTGGGGGTGCCGGCTGGGAGGAGCTTTTCCCGCAGATAGAACTTAATCGTCGCAACGGGTGCGCCCGATCTCCTGCTGAGATCCGAGATTCGCATGCATCCCCCAGGCGATCGGCAACTTGCCCTCCGCAGTATTCCACAGAGGAGCCTGGGTCAAAGTTCCCAAATCCTTCCGGATGGGAATTGTGGGTGCCGCACACTCGGGCGATTGGAAAAGCTCGGACCGGTCCGGCTGGCCGCTCAGGCGGCGGGCCGGTGGTTCTGGGCCGCGGCGAAGCGTCGCTGGGGGCGCAGCTCGGTCGGCGCGGTCTCCGTCCGCCCGCTTTCCTCCCGTCCGGTGCCGTCCCGTCCGGTGCCGTCCTGTCCGGTCATGGACAGGGCCAGCTTGCGGACGTCGAGCAGAGCCAGCAGCACCGGTGGGTCGAGCGCTCCCGCCGGTTGCAGGGTCAGCTCCGCCTCGATGTCGGTGTCCGGGCGTACGGTCAGCGGACCGTAGGACGCCACCGACACCCGCTGCTCGGGTTGGGAGGCGTCCCACACCGACTGCTGCGGATCACCCGTCACCGACTGCGCCAGCAGGTACCAGCTGCCGCTCGGCACCTCGTCGAAGGTGAACCGGCCCGGCTCGGGCAGCACGGCGCAGCGCACCGGCCGGCCCTCCGGGATGCGGTCGGCGAACATGCCGACGAAGATCAGACCGGGTGCGACGTCGGACCCGAGAAGGATCCTGCCCCGGACCCGCGCCGTCGACGGTTGACCGAGTCTGCCGGAGCGGTCGATCGGGATGTCCGTCGCGAACCCGGCCAGCCGACGGTAGGTGGTCGGCGGCATGCCCACGCTGCGGGTGAAGCGGGAACTGAAGGTGCCCACGCTGTTGTAGCCGACCCGCAGGCTGATGTCCGCGACGTTGAGCGACGTCGACTTGAGCAGGTGCTTGGCCCGCTGAAGCCGCAGCGCCGACAGGAACCGGGCGGGTGAGACCCCGGTGGCCCGCTGGAAGATCCGCGTGAAATGGAACTTGCTGAACATGGCCGCGCGGGCCAGGTCGTCCACGGTGAGCTGCTCACCGAGGTTGTCGTGCATCATTTCGATGGCGCGCTTCACCGCAAGCTCGACTGACTCTTCCATTTGCTCCACCCCGTTCCCGATGGCGAGCGGGATCAGGCACGATCCCATATACCTGGTGACACTGCAGGGGCGATTTCTGCGCGGGCGACAATTTGAAGCGTTCTTTCCGAATGGTCGACGCTTCCAATTTCGTCGGTTTGCCGTTTCCGTCCGGCGCTGTGTCTGGCGTCGAGATTAGCGGAGCCGGTAATCCGGTCGCAATGACTCCGCAACCGCCTGCTCGCTGTCCGCAATCGTGAAGTAACGGCTTCCTGTGGCGACATCTTTGCAGCTCAAGCGCTTCTGCGGATAGTGGCACGCACCACTTCGGATAGCGCTGATAGCTATTTGGGTGGCTGCCTGGACAACTGCTTCGGTGAGGTGCGAACAGCCCTAAAGTGCATCATTCGACCGTCCGCCCGGCGGTGAGGTTGTCATGCCTAGCCTGGGTGATTCACGGTGATCGCCGAGATGCGCTGTTCGTCGGCGTGTAGAT
>NZ_PNOZ01000101.1:0-18987 GCF_002879555.1 Verrucosispora sp. ts21
GTGGGTGGGGGGTTGATCAAGGGGGTCAGGGCATCCAGGACTCGGGTCAGGCCGAAGGTGTAGGCGTGGTCGGGGTGGTAGGCGGCGTTGTGGGCGGCGCCTGCGGCGGCACCGACTCGGACGGCGGTGGGATAGCGCCGTTCGTCGAGGACCTCGGCCAGCAGGGGGGCGTTCGCGGTCCACCACTGCTCGTCGGTCCAGGCGCTGGCCTGCCGCGCTGATCGCGCCTCGGCCGCGGAGCGGGCGGCGGCCCGGACGAAGTCGAGGACGAAGGTCAACGCGGCGTCCCGGGTCACGTCGTCCAGGCCGGTGTCGTCGAAGGCGCGTAGCTCGTACTCGTACTTGGCCATCAGGCCCGGCCCGAGCGGTGGCCGGCCGGTGGCCACCTCGGCGGCCCACGGATGGGCCGCGAAAAGCTCCCGATTGTCCTGGGCGAGCGCCGCCACCCGCGTACGCCACGGCTCGCCGGACCGGTCCGGCCGCGGCATGTCCGCGTAGAGCGCGTCCAGCATCAGGTCGATCAGTTCGGCCTTGCCCGGCACGTACGTGTAGAGCGTCATCGGTGCCACCCCGACGGCCTTGGCGAGCGCCCGCATCGTGACCGCGTCCAACCCTTCGCGGTCGGCCAACTCGATCGCGGCGCGGACGATGTCGTCCAGCGAGCGGCCCTGGCGTGGGCCGCGACGCGGGCCGTCCTCGGTTCGACGCCAGAGCAGTCGCAGGGTGTGGGCGGGATCGCCGCCTCCGGTGTGATGGTCGGGCACCCTCAGATCTTCGCAGGCCAAATCGTCGTACGCAGTACGTTGTACAATGTACGAAGATAAAGTTCCCGCGCCCAGGGAGGGCATGTGCAGATCACCGGATCGGCCGTCTCGCTAAACGTCCAGGACGTCTCGGCCTCTGCCGAGTTCGTCAAGCAGCACTTCGGGTTCCGGGAGGAGATGTCGGCCGACGGGTTCGTCTCGCTGGCCCGCGACGGGGTCGGCTTCAACCTGGTCTTCCTGCGCACCGGCCTGGCCAGCCTCCAGCCGCCGGTCCTGAAGGAACAGCAGGCCCAGGGCGTGCTCGTCGCCTTCGTGGTGGACGACATCGACGCCGAGTACGCCAAGATCCAGGCCGCCGGTGTGCCGATCACCACACCGATCCAGACCGAGCCCTGGGGCGAGCGCTTCTTTCAGGTCACCGACCCCAACGGAGTGATCCTCCAGCTGGTGCAGTGGATGCACAGCCCCGAGCAGGCCGGCTGAGTGCGGCGCTGACGGCATGTTCCGGGCCCGGTGGGGTAATTCCGCGCCGGGCCCGGCGGTCCGCCTGCCACGAGCCGCCGACCGCGAACGGTGTCGGTCGTGCCCTGAGTGGGCCGGTCAGCGGTGGGTGGTCGGCCAACCGGTGGCCGCGACGTTCCTGCTTCGGGCGGGTCCAGTACGCTCGTACTGCTTGAGCATGTGTCCCCCGAGAGGAGCGCCGGCCGATGGCGAAGATCAAGGTAAACAACCCGGTCGTGGAGCTCGACGGCGACGAGATGACCCGGATTATCTGGAAGCAGATCCGGGAGCAGCTGATCCTGCCCTACCTCGACGTCGACCTGCACTACTACGACCTGTCGATCCAGCACCGCGACGCCACCGACGACCAGGTGACCGTCGACGCCGCCAACGCCATCTCCGAGCACGGCGTCGGCGTCAAGTGCGCGACCATCACCCCGGACGAGGCCCGGGTGGAAGAGTTCGGGCTGAAGAAGATGTGGCGGTCGCCGAACGGCACCATCCGCAACATCCTCGGCGGCGTCGTCTTCCGCGAGCCGATCATCATGTCCAACGTGCCGCGGCTCGTCCCCGGCTGGACCAAGCCGATCATCATCGGCCGGCACGCCCACGGTGACCAGTACCGCGCCACCGACTTCGTCGTACCCGGCCCCGGCAAGGTGACCATCACCTACACCCCGGCCGACGGCGCGCAGCCGATCGAGATGGAGATTGCCAACTTCCCGGGCAGCGGCATCGCGATGGGCATGTACAACTACGACGACTCGATCCGGGACTTCGCCCGGGCGTCGTTCCGGTACGGCCTGGACCGCGGCTACCCGGTCTACATGTCCACCAAGAACACCATCCTCAAGGCGTACGACGGCCGGTTCAAGGACATCTTCGCCGAGGTCTTCGAGAACGAGTTCAAGGCGGAGTTCGACGCCGCCGGCCTCACCTACGAGCACCGGCTCATCGACGACATGGTCGCCGCCGCGCTCAAGTGGGAGGGTGGCTACGTCTGGGCCTGCAAGAACTACGACGGTGACGTGCAGTCCGACACCGTCGCGCAGGGCTTCGGCTCGCTCGGCCTGATGACCTCGGTGCTGCTCTCGCCCGACGGCCGCACCGTCGAGGCCGAGGCCGCCCACGGCACCGTCACCCGGCACTACCGGCAGTGGCAGAAGGGCGAGAAGACCTCGACCAACCCGATCGCCTCCATCTACGCCTGGACCCGGGGCCTGGCCCACCGGGGCAAGCTGGACGGCACCCCGGCGGTCACCGAGTTCGCCAACACGCTGGAGCAGGTCATCGTCGACACCGTCGAGGGCGGCCAGATGACCAAGGACCTCGCGCTGCTCATCTCGCGGGACGCCCCGTGGCTGACCACCGACGAGTTCATGAACGCGCTCGACGAGAACCTGGCGCGCCGCCTCGCCGCCTGATTTCCGTCGTACGCAGCCCGCCGGCCTCAGCGCCGGCGGGCTCGTTCATTTCACAGCCCACCACCAACCAGCGTCACCTGCCCCGGCGCGCCTCGTTGACCTGGGTGGACGAGATGCCAGTCCCGTCCCTGGAAGGTTGATCGTCGCCGCCGTGCGGCACGAGTGCCCAGCCAGCCTTCCCGGCTGTCGAGCACAGCCAGCCGTCCCTTCCCTGCGGGGGGCCCTGTCCCGGGCCCCCCGCGCCCTGTCTCGGACCCCATCTCGACCTGGGCTCCGTCTCGCCTTGAGCCGCAACTCGGCTTCATCGCTGGGCAACGCGTCCGCACGCCCGGGCAAGAACCCACCACCGGGCCCTTTGCTCTGCTTCACCCCACGCAACGATTTCGGTCGACATTCAGTGCGTGGAGTGAAGCAGAGCAAAGGGCGTGGGTAGAGGGTTGTGCGAGCGGAGCAACCCGGCGTGGGCAAGGCGAAAGGCGGGGACAAAGGGGTACGCGGGCAGAGCGGCGCGGGCAGGGCAGGGCGGTGCGGCGGTGACCAGCGGAAAGAGCAGCCGGGTGACGCCGAGCGGCGGTGAGGTCAGGCGGCGCGGAGCAGGGCGGCGGCCCGCTCCGGGGCGATGTCGTTGATGAAGACGCCCATCGCCGACTCCGACCCGGCCAGATACTTCAGCTTGTCCGCCGCTCGGCGGATGCTGAACAGCTGCAGGTGCAGGTGACCCAGCTCGCGGTCGACGCGTACCGGCGCCTGGTGCCAGGCGGCGATGTACGGCATCGGGGTGTCGAACAGCCCGTCGAAGCGGCGCAGCAGGTCCAGGTAGAGCGGGCCGAAGGCGTCCCGTTCGGCTTCGGTCAACGCCGGGATGTCCGGCACCGGCCGGTGCGGCGCGACGTGCACCTCGAACGGCCACCGGGCCGCCGCCGGCACGTACGCCGTCCAGTGTTCGTTTGTTGCCACCACCCGCTCGCCGGCGGCGCGTTCGGCGGCGAGCACGTCGGCGTAGAGATTGCGTCCGCCGGTGCGCTCAGCGTGGCGGCGGGCCGCGGCCAGCAGTGCGCGGGTACGCGGCGGAAGGAACGGGTAGGCGTAGATCTGCCCGTGCGGGTGGTGCAGGGTTACCCCGATCTCCACGCCCCGGTTCTCGAAGCAGAAGACCTGCTCGACCTCGGGCAGTTCACCGAGCACCGCCGTACGGTCGGCGAGCGCGTCGAGGACTGTGCGTACCCGGCGCGGCGGCAGGCCGGCGAAGGAGGCATGGTGGTCGGCGGTGAAGCAGACCACCTCGCAGCGGCCCCGGCCGGGGCGTACCTCGGTGAGCGGGGTGATCTCGGCCGGTTCGTCGACCACCCGTTGGCTGAACGCCGGGAACCGGTTCTCGAAGACCGCGACCGCGTAGTCGGGCGCCGGGATCTCGCTGAGCCGCTGCTCGGTGGACGGGCAGAGCGGGCACTGGTCGGCCGGCGGGAGGAAGGTGCGCGTCTGCCGGTGTACGGCCAGCGCCACCCACTCGTCGGTGAGCGGGTCGTAGCGCAGCTGCGAGGCGGGCGGGGGCGGCGGCAGGTCGCGGCGGTCCGGCTGGTCCCGGACGACGTCGTCCCGCTCGTCGAAGTAGATCAGCTCGCGGCCGTCGGCCAGGCGGATCGCGGTACGCCGCGTCGCGCTGACCGGTAACTGATCAACCATCGTAAGACGAGCTCCTCATCAGAACGACTGCAGGCGCGGCTCGATCCAGCCGGTCTCGGTCAGGTGATGCAGCACCTGCTGCACCGCCTCGTCCACGTCGAGGTCACTGGTGTCGATCACCAGATCGGCGTCGGTCGGCTCCTCGTACGGGTCGTCGATGCCTGTCATCCCGGTGAGCAGGCCCGCCCGCGCCCGCGCGTAGAGACCCTTGCGGTCGCGTCGCTCGCAGACCTCCAGCGGCGTGGCGACGTGCACCAGCACGAACCCGGCGCCCGCCGCCACCGCCATCTCCCGGGCGGTCGCCCGAGCCTGGGCGTACGGGGCGATCGGGCAGCAGATGCCGATGCCGCGGTGCCGGGCGATCTCGGCGGCCACCCAGCCGATCCGGCGCACGTTGGTGTCCCGGTCGGCCTTGCTGAAGCCCAGCCCCGCGGTCAGTTCGCGGCGCACCACGTCGCCGTCGAGCAGGGTGATCGTCCGTTCGCCCTGCTCACGCAGCGCGTCGGCGAGGCCACGGGCGATTGTCGACTTGCCCGAACCGGAGAGCCCGGTGAGGAACACCACCAGGCCCCGGTGCCGTCGGGGCGGCCGGGCCCGGCTCAGCTCCTTCGCCACCGCCGGGGGAGTGTGCCACTCGGGCAGCGGGAACCCCCGGTCGAGCAGGTCCTCGATCTCGTTGTGGGTGAGCGGGAGGCGACGGTTGCGCGGCGGGATGTCCTCGCGCCAGCGCCACTGGCCGTCCCGGTTGTCGTAGGCCAGCTCGCGCGGCACCAGCACCCGCAGCCCGCCCCCGGAGAGCATCTCGCTGGTGGAGAGCAGGTGGGTGACGCCGTACGCGGCGGAGACCCGGGCCCGCAGCAGGGCGTCGCCGATCTCGTCGCGCCGTCGGGCCAGCGGCACCGCGACCACGGTCGTCGGCGGCATCCGGTCCCGGGCGGCGAAGACGCAACGCACCAGCGCCTCCGGCGGCAGCCCGCCGGCGCCGTCCTCACCGACCGGAATCATGATCAGCAGATGGGCGCTGAGCGTCCGCACGGCGTGCGCGATCTGGGCCAGCTGCGGCCGGTGCAACGGTCGGTCGGCGACGACACCGAGCACCCGTCCCGGTGGCAGCAGCGCGCGGATCTCCTCGGGGGTACGCCGCAGCCGCTGGAACGGCCCGTGCCCGCCGTCACCGAGCCGGCGTACCCTGCCGCCGACCCCGGCCACCCCGTCGCGTACCTGCCAGCTGTCGGTGACCTCCAGGGCCGCCACCGGCGCGCCCTCGCCGTCGGTGAGCACAAGCGTGCGTCGGTTCGGGTCGGCCAGGTCGAATTCGCGCAGCAGGGCGGTGGGCACCTGGAGGGTCACCGCGACCGGCCATGGCGTGCCGTCAACGAGTCGGCCCCGGCGGCTGACCGAGACCAGGTCGGCCCGGGTCAGGAAGCCGGTCAACGGCGCGTACGCACCGGTGAGCAGCAACTCCAGATCCGCGAGCTCGCCGGGACGCGGCGTGTACGCCGGTGCGTCCCGCAGTATCTCGTCGGGCAGCACCCACCCGTTGCTCATCAGACCCCCAACTCCGGCGACCGGCACACAGTTTCGCAGTCGCCCGCCAATCGGTCGAGGGCAGCACTGCCACCGGCCCGATCGGGCCACCGCCCGCTGTTACGACAGCGGCACCGCCTGCGGGCGGGCCAGGCCCAGCCGGTCCCGTGCGGAACCGGTCAACCGTCGCCACAGACCGGGCCGGGGCGCCGGCGGTGAGGCGGGAGTCTTCTTCTTCCGTTTGTCGACCACCACCGGCCGGGCACCGTCGGCGTCGCAGGTGATCTCCAGCGGCAGCTTCGCGTCGATGGTCCAGCCGAAGCCGGCGACCCGGGCCTTGAGGATCCACTCGCCCCGGGTACGACCCTCGTTGAGGGTGCCGAAGTCGACAGTGGCCGCCCCCCGGTAGCGCACCTGAAACTCACCTGCTTCCCCGGGGACCCGGTCCACCTCGTGGTGCACCGGGAGGAAGAACTCGTCGTTGGTGGTGGCGTGCTGCGCGATGACGTCGAGGCGGGCCGCGCTCAGGTCGTCGGTGCAGTCGAGCCACTCGTCGGGTACGTCGTCGACCGGCACCACCAGCCGGTCCCGGCCGTCGGCGTGCGTGAACGAGACCGGTTCGTCGGCGTTGCGGAGCTGGCTGTTGAGCAGCAGCGTCAGGGTCAGACCGGTCAGCTCGTACGCCTTCAGCCGGGTCCGGGCGCGCACGCCCGCGTCCCACTCGGCCAACCGGACCAGATCCTCGACCCGACCCTGCGCGGCCAGGCCGGCGACGGTGCGCTCGACGCTCCGCAGGCCGCCCGCCACCTCCGGGGCGAACCGCTCCTGGATGGTCTTCTGCACCTCCGCGGCGACCTGGTCGACCCAGTCCCGGGGCGCGTTGCCCAGCCCGGTCCCGCGCAGTCGACGGACCATCTCGCTGCGCAGCCAGCGCCGGTGCATCGTGTCGCGCAGCAGCCCCGGCTCGGTGTGCGCGTCGACGATGTCCAGCACCTCACGCAGGCTGTCGTAGTACCCGGAAGGCTCCATCCGGGTGGCTGTCAGGTTGCCGCCGTCCGGTCGCCGCGCATGGTGGTAGCAGGTGTAGTCGGACAGCACACTCGTGCGCCGGGACAGCAGGTAGGCGCGCGCGACCAGGTGATGGTCCTCCAGCCGCTTGTGCGGTTCCTCGGGGAAACGCAGGTCGTGCGCCAGCAGGAACGCGCGGCGGAACATCTTGTGGCAGGTGAGGCTCTCCATCAGCGGAGAGTCGTCAAGCCTGGCGTCGGGGCGGTTGACCCGGAACAGCTCGCGGGGCACCGACCGGCCGTGCCCGGTCATCTTGCCGATGGCGATGTCGGCGCCGTTGGCCACCGCGTAGCCGTGCAGCCGCTCCAGCGCCTCGTCGGCGAGCCAGTCGTCGTCGTCGACGAACTGGACGTACTCGCCGCGGGCCCGGTCCAGACCCAGGTTGCGGGGGCGCGACGGCCAGCCGGAGTGCTCGCAGCTCAGCACCGTGACGTGCGGGTGGGCGGCGGCCAGCTCCGCCAGTCGGGCCGGTGTGTCGTCGGTCGAGCCGTCGTCGACGAAGACCACCTCGAAGTCCGTCACCGGCATCGACTGGCCCAGCAGCGAGTCGATCAGCTGCTGGAGGTGCCCGCCCGAGTTGTACGTCGGGACCACCACACTTACCTTGAGCTCGCCGGTCGTCATGGCTGACCACTACCCATCGTGCTGTCGGAAGAGCGAATGGTGGGCTCCAGTGTGTACCAGTAAGTCGATCTTTCCGGGGCGGGGTACGTGCACCGGAATCCATGCAAGCCGCAGCAGGACGACGACCCCGACTGATCCCTAGGGGGAGTCACCGGAAGCAGGATCAGGGAAAACCGGGGCGCGTGCCGGACAGACCGCGTTGTCGTCCGTCTCTAGGCTGTCGTCGTGACACTGATCGCAACCGAGTCGTTGACCAAGGTCTACGGCGGTGGGGTGACCGCGCTGTCCGAACTGACAGTGACGGTCGAGCCGGGAATCGTCGGCCTGGTCGGCGCCAACGGCGCCGGCAAATCAACCCTTATCAAGCTCCTGCTGGGCCTGCTCACCCCGACCCGTGGCCGGGTCCGGGTGCTGGGCCTGGACCCGACCACCGAACCGGCGGCAGTCCGCGCCCGGGTCGGCTACATGCCGGAGCACGACTGCCTGCCACCTGACCTGTCCGCCGCCGAACTGGTCACCCATCTCGGGCAGATCAGCGGCCTCCCACGTACCGCCGCCCGGGAACGGGCCTCCGAGGCGCTGCGGCACGTCGGGCTGCACGAGGAACGCCATCGTCCGGTGGGTGGCTACTCCACCGGCATGAAGCAGCGAGTCAAGCTCGCCCAGGCTCTCGTGCACGATCCCGACCTGCTGCTGCTCGACGAACCCACGAACGGCCTCGACCCGGCCGGCCGGGACGCCATGCTGGCCCTGGTGCACCGGATCGGCACCGAGTTCGGCATCTCCGTACTTGTCTGCTCCCACCTGCTCGGCGAGGTCGAGCGGATCTGCGACACCCTGGTCGCCATCGACGGCGGGCGGCTGCTGCGTGCCGACCACATCGCCGCGATGACCTCGACCACCGACGTGCTCGCCGTCGAGGTCAGCGAGGGCACCGAGACGCTGGCCGCCCGGCTGGCCGCGCTCGACCTGCCGGTGAGTCGGGAGGGACGGCTGCTGCTCGTCCCGCTCGCCGACCAGCAGACGTACGACCTCATCATCGGCGCGGTCGCCGACCTGGACCTGCCGCTGCACCGGCTCGACCAGCGCCGGCACCGGGTGGCCGAGCTCTTCGCCCGCAGGGAGGGCAGTCATGTCTGAACCGACGGGTGTCATCCACGACATCGGCTACCAGCGCTACACCGGCCTGCGGCTGGGCCGCCGAGCGGTCTTCGGCGCGCTCTACGTGCACGGCGTACGGACCGCCTTCGGGTTGGGTCGCAGCGCCAAGGCCAAGATCTTCCCCTGGCTGGTGGTCGGCATCGTCCTGATGGTGGCCGGCGCGGTGACCGCGATCGGCAGCCAGATCGGCGAAACCCTCATGACGTACGCCCAGTTCGCCGATTCGATGAGCTGGCTTGTCATCTTCTTCGTCGCGGTGGCCGCGCCGGAACTGGTCTCCCGGGATCTGCGCAGCGGTGTGCTGCCGCTGTACTTCTCGCGACCGTTGCCGACCGTCGACTACCCGATGGCCAAGCTGCTCGCGCTGGCCACCGCGCTCTGGATGCTGCTCGGCGCGCCGCAGCTGGTGATGTTCCTCGGCGCCGCGTTCACCGGCAACGACATGGGCGCGGTCTGGGACGAGCTGCTGGACCTGGTGCCCGGTCTGCTCTACGCCGGGTTGTGGGCGGTGGTCTTCGCCGCGGTGGGGCTGCTGATCGCCTCACTGACCGGCAAGCGGGCCTTCGCCGCCGGCGGCATCGTCGCCGTCTTCCTGATGACCACGCCGATCGTCGGCGTCCTGTCGATCCTGCCCTCGCAGGCCGCGAACCAGCTCGCCGGCATCGCCTCGCCGTCCACGCTCGTCCAGGGTGTCGGCATCTGGACGATGCGCGACCAGGTGATCACCGACCCGGACGCCCTCGGTCCCGACCTCGGTGCCTTCGGCCCGGTGTACGCCCTGGTCGCCGCCCTGCTCGTCGCGGCCTGCGTCGCCCTGCTGCTGGCCCGCTACCGGAAGGTGGCCGCCCGATGACCACGACCAGTAGTCCCGCCCCGACCACCACCAGCACCCTCGACCTCGCCGGGGTCTCCCGCTGGTACGGCAACGTGGTCGCGGTCAACGACGTGAGCATGAGCCTCGGGCCGGGCGTCACCGGTCTGCTCGGCCCCAACGGCGCCGGCAAGACCACGCTGCTGCACATGATGGCCGGCTTCCTCGCCCCGTCCCGGGGGCAGGTCACCCTGGACGGTCTGCCCACCTGGCGCAACCCGGAGGTCTACCGACGACTGGGGTTGGTCAGCGAACGGGAGGCCGTGCACAGCTTCCTCACCGCGCACGAGTTCGTGCTGGCCACCGCGAAGCTGCACAAGCTGCCCGACCCGCAGGCGGCGGCCCGCCGGGCCATCGCCATGGTCGAGTTGGAGGGCGCACAGGACCGCCGGATCGGCACCTACTCCAAGGGCATGCGGCAGCGGGCCCGGGTGGCCGCGTCGCTCGTGCACGACCCGCAGGTGCTGCTGCTGGACGAGCCGTTCAACGGCATGGACCCGCGCCAGCGCCTGCACATGATGGAGTTGCTGCACTCGCTCGGCGATGCCGGCCGCACCATCCTGTTCAGCTCGCACATCCTGGAGGAGGTCGAGCAGGTCTCCGGCACCGTGCAGGTGATGGTCGCCGGGCGGCTCGCCGCCTCCGGTGACTTCCGCACCATCCGCCGGCTGATGACCAACCGGCCGCACGTGTTCGCCATCCGCTCCACCGACGACCGGGCGCTGGCCGTCGCGCTGATGGCCGAGCCGTCGGTGACAGGTGTCGAGTTGGGCCGCGACGGGCTGACCGTACGGGCCGGCGACTACGGCGCCTTCACCCGCGTACTGCCGAAGGTCGCTCTGGCCCGGGGCGTACGGGTGCGGCAGCTGCTGCCCGAGGACGAGTCCCTGGAGAGCGTCTTCTCCTACCTGGTGGAGGCCTGATGTCCACTGTTTCCTGGATCACCGCGCGCGGGCTGTTCGGGCGTCGCCGGTTCCTGTTGCTGCTGCCCTTGCCCGTGCTGCTGGTCGTGCTGGCCGTGCTGTCCCGCGGCCTCGGGGTGGCCCCGTCCGCCTGGGGGCCGCCGGTGCTCGTCGGCCTCGGGTTGGCCGTCGTGCTGCCGGTGGTCGCGTTGATCGTCGGCACCGGTGTGCTCGGTGCCGAGATCGACGACGGCACGGTGGTGCACGTGCTCACCACACCGCTGCCACGCTGGCAGATCGTGCTGCCGAAGCTGGCGGTGGCGGTCGGGGCCACCGCGGTCACCGTCGCGGTGCCGCTGTTCGCCGCCGGCCTGCTGGCCGACTCGGTACGCCTCGGACTGGCGCTGGCCGTCGCCGCCTCGATCGGAGCGCTGGCCTACTCGGCCCTGTTCGTGGCGGCCAGCCTGCTCACCCGGCGGCCGGTCCTGCTCGGCCTGGTCTACGTGCTGATCTGGGAAGGACTGCTCAGCAACGTCGTCACCGGCACCCGGGTCCTTTCCATCCAGCACTACGTGATCGCGTTGGCGGACCGGCTCGCCCCGACGAACCTGCTCGACACGACGGTCTCCGTACCGGTGGCGGCGGTGATGACGGTGCTGGTGAGCGTCGCGTTCACCCTGCTGGCCGTCAACCGCCTCCGCTCCTTCTCCGTAGCCGGCGAAACCAGCTGACGTGCAAGGAAGGGCACCTTATTAACGCCTGAGGTAGAGGAAGGGCCCCCTGTTAACACGAGCCGATCTGCTGTGATCGACAACTGTTAACAAGGGGCCCTTCCTATGCACGAGGCGTTAATAAGGTGCCCTTCCTTACACCCCACCCCCCTAGAAGGCGCAGGCGATGACGAGTTCGGGGGTGCGGTCGGGGAGCAGGTCGAGTTTGCCGATGTGTCCGGCCGCCCGCAGGTCGTCGACGATCAGCGTGAGCTGGTCGAGCAGGGCGGCCGGGCCGAGCGCCTCGGCCAGCGGCACCTCCGCCTTCATGGACAGCTTCCGCTCGGACTTGGCCCGCCGCACCTGCCCGAGCGCGTCGGAGGCCAACCGCAGCAACGCCGGATCACCCTCGCCCTGGATCGCCCGGCTCACCTCGTACGTGGTGGGCCACGGTGACCGGTGCACCGAGCCGTACCGCCACCAGGACCAGACCTCCTCGGTCGCGTACGGCAGGAACGGGGCGAACAGCCGCAACTGCACCGACAACGCGGTGGCCAACGCGGCTCGGGCCGAATCCGCGCCCGCGCCGGTGCCGTAGGCGCGTTCCTTCACCAACTCGATGTAGTCGTCGCAGAACCGCCAGAAGAACGACTCGGTGGCCTGCAACGCCGCCGTGTGGTCGTACGCCTCGAAAGCCGTCGTCGCGGTCGTCACCACCTCGGCCAGCGCGGCGAGCATGGCCCGGTCCAACGGCTCGGTCGCCGCAGCGCGCAGCGCGTCGGCGGCGCCCAGCCCGAGCGCGAACCGCGACGCGTTGAGCAGCTTCGTGGCCAGTCGCCGACCGACCTTGATCTGCGCCGGGTCGAAGGCCAGGTCGACGCCGGGACGCCCGGTGGACGCCCAGTACCGCACCGCGTCGGAGCCGTGCTGCTCCAGCAGCCCCATCGGGGTGACCACGTTCCCCTTGGACTTGGACATCTTCTTGCGGTCCGGGTCCAGGATCCAGCCGGACAACTCGGCGGTCCGCCACGGCAGCACGCCGTGTTCCAGGTGGGCCCGCACGACCGTGGCGAACAACCAGGTGCGGATGATCTCCTGCCCCTGGGGGCGCAGGTCCATCGGGAAGACCCGGGCGAACAGGTCCGGGTCGGTCTCCCAACCGGCGGCGATCTGCGGGGTCAGCGACGAGGTGGCCCAGGTGTCCAGCACGTCCGGGTCACCGACGAAGCCGCCCGGCATCCCGCGCTGGGACTCGTCGTAGCCGGCGGGCACGTCGTCGGACGGATCGATCGGCAGCGAATTCTCGTCGGGCGTGAGAGGCTGGGACCAGTCCGGCTCGCCAGTGTTGTCGAGCCGGTACCACACCGGCACCGGCACGCCGAAGAAGCGCTGTCGGCTGACCAGCCAGTCACCGGTCAGGCCACCCACCCAGTGCTCGTAGCGGTGCCGCATGTGCTCCGGCACCCAGCGCAGCTCGCGTCCCCGAGCCAGCAACGCCTCCCGCAGGTCGGTGTCGCGGCCCCCGTTGCGCAGGTACCACTGCCGGGTCGAGACGATCTCCAGCGGCCGGTCGCCCCGCTCGTAGAACTTCACCGGGTGGGTGATCGGGCGCGGCTCGCCGACCAGGTCACCCGCGTCGGCCAGTAACTGCGCGATGGTCCGCCGGGCCGCGTTGACGCCCTGCCCGGCCAACGCCGCGTACGGTTGCGCCGGCACCCCGGCCGGCGGTTCCGGCAGCAGCCGGCCGTCGCGCCCGATCACCACCCGGGTCTCCAGGCCCAGATCTCGCCACCAGGTCACGTCGGTCAGGTCACCGAACGTGCAGACCATCGCGATGCCGGTGCCCTTGGCCGGCTCCGCCAGCGGGTGCGCGCGCACCGGCACCTCCACGTCGAAGACGGGCGTACGCACAGTGCCGCCGACCAGGTCCGCGTACCGCTCGTCGTCGGGGTGGCAGACCAGCGCCACGCAGGCCGGCAGTAACTCCGGACGGGTGGTGTCGATCAGCACCTCCCGCCCGCCGGGAGCGTGGAACCGCAACCGGTGGTACGCGCCGGGTCGCTCGCGGTCCTCCAACTCGGCCTGCGCGACGGCGGTGGCGAAACCGACGTCCCACAGCGTCGGCGCCTCCGACTGGTACGCCTCACCCCGGGCCAGGTTGCGCAGGAACGCCCGCTGCGAGGCGGCCCGAGCCACCGGGCCGATTGTGGTGTACACCAGCGACCAGTCCACCGACAGGCCGAGTCGACGCCACAGCGCCTCGAAGACCTGCTCGTCGGCGAGGGTCAACCGCTCGCACAGCTCGATGAAGTTGCGTCGGGAGATCGGGGTCGGATTCTTGCGGGCCGCATCGTTCACCGGCGCGTCCGGTGCCTGCCAGTCCGGGTCGTACGGCAGCGACGGGTCGCAGCTCACGCCGTAGACGTTCTGCACCCGGCGTTCGGTGGGCAGCCCGTTGTCGTCCCAGCCGATCGGGTAGAAGACCGTCCGACCGCGCATCCGCTGGAACCGGGCGACCAGGTCGGTGTGGGTGTACGAGAAGACGTGCCCCATGTGCAGCTCGCCCGATACGGTCGGCGGCGGGGTGTCGATCGCGTATACGTCCGCGCTACGGCCATCCGGGCTCGGCGAGTCTGACGCCTCGCCGCGACCCCGGACAGCCGCCTTCGAGCGGTCGAACGCGTACGTGTCCTCCTCCTGCCAGCGGCGCGACCAGGTCTCCTCGAGCCCGTCCAAACTCGGACGCTCGGGGACGCCGGTACGGGCCGTCCTCGCCGTATCAGTCATCCGTCGATGGTAGGCAGCGTCGCGCCGCCGGGCATCGCATTACCTAGAGCAGCGAGTCGATCCACTGGCGGTGCAGGTCGGCGTACCGGCCACCGCCGGCGATCAGGTCGGCCGGTGGACCGTCCTCGACGATCCGGCCGTCGTCGAGGACCAACACCCGATCGGCTATCTCCACAGTGGAGAGCCGGTGCGCGATCACCACTGCGGTCCGGTCGCGCAGGATGGTGCCGAGCGCCCGCTGCACCAGCCGCTCGGTCGGGATGTCCAGCGACGAGGTGGCCTCGTCGAGGATCAGCACCGCCGGGTCGGCCAGGAACGCGCGGGCGAAGGCGACAAGCTGCCGCTGCCCGGCGGAGAGCCGTCCACCGCGCCGGTGCACCTCGGTGGCGTACCCGTCGGGTAGTGCCGCGATGAAGTCGTGCGCGCCGATCGCCCGCGCGGCCGCCTCGACCGCCGCGTCGTCGGCGTCCGGGCGACCGAATCGGATGTTCTCCGCCACGCTGCCACCGAACAGGTGTGTCTCCTGGGTCACCAGCACCACCGCCCGACGCAGGTCCGCGTCGGCCACCTGGCGCAGGTCCACCCCGTCCAGGGCGACCGTGCCGACTGCCGGGTCGTGGAACCGGGCGAGCAGTTTGGCGAGCGTCGACTTGCCGGCCCCGGTCGGCCCGATCAGCGCCACCGTCTGCCCGGCGGGGATGGTGAGGTCCAGCCCGGTCAGGATCGGCGCGTCCGGCCGGTACCCGAACGAGACGCCACGGAAGGTGACCGCACCCTGGTTCGGCCCCCGGGGCAGCGGCACCGGGCGTTGCGGCTCGGCCACCTCGGGCCGTTCGTCGAGCACCCCGGCGAGCTTCTCCAGGGCGGCGGTGGCCGACTGGAGCGCGTTGTAGAACTGGCTCAGCTCCTGCATCGGCTCGAAGAACCGCCGCAGATAGAGCAGGAACGCCGCGAGCACCCCGACGCCGGTCTCGCCGCCGAGCACCCGGGCGCCGCCGTAGCAGAGCACCACCGCCACTGTGACGTTGCCGATCAGTTTGATCCCCGGCGAGTACGTGGCGATCAGGCGGAAGGCATGCCGGCTGGAGTGCCGGTAATCGTCGTTGACCGTGGCGAAGATGTCCTGGTTGCGGCCCTCACGGCGGTACGCCTGCACGGCCCGGATGCCCCGCATCGACTCCACGAAATGGACGATGACCAGAGCCATCGCCTCCCGGGTGCGGCGGTAGGCGGCGGCGGATGCGCGGGCGAACCAGCGGGACAGCCAGAACAGCAGCGGAAAGGCGAGCAGGGTGACCGCGGCCAGCGGCAGGTCCAACCAGAGCAGGATGCCGGCCACCGACACGATCGTCAGGGCCGCCATCACCAGGCTCTCCACCCCACCGTCGACGAGTTCGGCGATGGAGTCGATGTCGCTTGTCAGCCGCGAGATCACCCGACCCGAGGTGTACCGCTCGTGGAAGGCCACCGGCAGGCGCAGGAAGTGCCCGTACACCCGCTGGCGCAGATCGAGCAGGACGGCCTGGCCGATCCGGGCGGAGAGGGTGAGGAAGGCGCGGCGGGCTGCCCATTCGATGCCGGTCGCGGCGGCGAACGCCACCGCGACGGCCACCAGCGGGCCCGCGTCGCCGTCGCGCAGCGGGTCGATGGCCCGGTCGATACCGAGCATGACCAGGTACGGCCCGGACATCGCCGCCGCGTTCTGAGTCAGCAGCAGCGCCACCGCACCGCCCAGCCGGGCACGATGCGGGCGCAACACGTCGGCCAGCAGTGCACGGCTGCGGACCCGTAGCCGGGCCACCGCCTCCGGGTCGGTGTCCTCGGCGAGACTGCGGTCGGCGTGCGGATCGGCAGCGAGCCCGCGCCAGCGCGCCGGGTCGGCCTCGTGACGACCCGAGCGCTGGCCCGGCACCCGGTGGTTCCGACCGGTCGGGTCGCCGGCCGTCACGAGCGCACCAGCGGGGAGCCGTCCGGTGCCGGGCCGGCCGGGGACGACGACGTGCCGGCCGGGGACGACGACGCGCCGGCCGGGGACGGTGGCGTTCCGGCCTGCGACGGTGGCGTGCCGGTCGGTTCGGCGGAGAGCAGCGCGCGGTACGCCGGCACCTCGGCGAGCAGGTCGGTGTGTCGGCCGACGGCGGTGATCCGGCCGTCCTCCAGCAGTGCGACGCGGTCGGCCAGCGCGATGGTGGACGGCCGGTGCACCACCAGCAGCGCCGTCATGTCCCGCAACACCCGCTTGAGCGCCGACTCCACAAGCGCCTCGGTGTGCACGTCCAACGCGGAGAGCGGATCGTCGAGGACCAGCACCGCAGGGCGGACCAGCACCGCGCGGGCCAGCGCCAGGCGTTGCCGTTGCCCACCGGACAGCGACAGCCCCTGCTCACCGAGCCGGGTGTCCAGGCCCCACGGCAGGTCGTACGCGAACTCCGCCTGCGCCAGCGCGAGAGCGTCGCGTACCTCGTCGGCACCGGCGTCGGGGCGGCCCAGGGTGAGGTTCTCCCACACCGACATGGAGAACAGCGTCGGTTCCTCGAAAGCCACCGCGACAAGCCGGCGCAGCGAGGCCAACCGCAGGTCGCGCAGGTCGTGGCCGTCGAGGGTGATCCGCCCCGTCTCGACCTCGTGCAAGCGGGGCACCAGGGACAGCAGCGTGCTCTTGCCACTGCCGGTCGCGCCGACCAGGGCGAGCGTCTCACCGGGCTCGACGGTCAGGTCGATGCCCCGCAGCACCGGCGCGGCGGTGCCCGGATAGCGGAAGGTGACCGCCTCGAAGCGGAGCCGGCCGCGCACCGTCGACCGGGCCAGCGTGACCGCCTCGGGCGTGTCGACGATGGCCGGCGCGGTGTCCAGCACCTCCTGGATCCGGTCGGCAGCGGTGGCCGCCTCCTGGCCGTTGGCGATGATCCAACCCAGCGACTGCACCGGCCAGATCAGCATCAACTGGAGGCTGACGAAGGCGACGAGTTGGCCGATGGTGAGCCGGCCGTCGGCGACCGCGGCGGCACCGGCCACCAGCACGATGCCGAGGGTCAGGTTCGGCACCAGGTCCAGCAGTGCGGCGGTACGACCGAGCAGCCTGCCCTTGCCGACCCCGGTGTCGTGCAGCGCGCGGGTGCTGGCCACGAACCGGTCGGTCAGTTGCGGCCCCCGCCCGTACGCCTTCATGGTGCGCAGACCCTGCGCGGTCTCCTCGACCTGGGTGGCGACGTCGCCCTGCTGGTCCTGCATGCGGCGGGACGCGGCGTGGTAGTGCCGGCCGAAGCGGCGGGCGATCACGAACAGCGGCACCGCGCTGGCCGCCACCAGCAGGCCCAGCACCGGATGCAGCCGGACCAGCAGCACCACCACGACCAGGTAGGTGGTCAGGTTCAGGACGAGGAAGAGCAGTCCGAAGGAGAGGAACCGGCGCAGCACCGACAGGTCGCTTGTGATTCGGGAGAGCAGCTGACCGGAGGGCCACCGGTCGTGGAAGCTGGCCGGCAACCGTTGCAGGTGGGCGTAGATGTCGTCGCGGATGGTCGCCTCCATCGCCACCGAGGACGACGACTGCACCCACCGACGGATGAAGATCAACAGGGCCTCGATCAGGCCGAGCGCCAACGCGAGCCCGGCAAGCTGGAACAGCCCGCGCAGGTCCCGGTCGGCCACCGGGCCGTCGACCACCCGCTGGGCCACCAGCGGCACCGCGATGCCCGCCCCGGTCGAGGCGAACCCAGCCAGCAGCAGGACGCTGAACTCCACGGCGTGGGGGCGCAGATAGCGCCGCAGTCGCCACAGATTCCCGAGTGGATGTCTCCTGACCTCGGCCCGTCCGGCCGGGCCGTCGCCGCCTCCCGCAGCCACTACCCGACGGTAGCGGTAAATGAGGACGGCACTACTGTCGGCTTGTTGTCACCGGTGTTGCCCTTTTGTCGACCGGCCTGACCAGCTACGGCCCCACTTGGGTCATGGGTGTCCGTCGATGCACGCGCTTGTCAGCGATGCGGGCGCGTCAGCGTGCCTCAGCCCGGCCGCCTGTCAGCTCCGTCGCTCGTGCGTGAGCAGCCATTCCTTCACCGGCAACCCCCAGCGGTAGCCGCCCAGCCTGCCGTCGGTGCGCAGCACCCGGTGGCAGGGGACGAAGAGGGCGGCGGCGTTGCGGGCGCAGGCCGAGGCGGCGGCGCGTACCGCGGCGGGGCGACCGGCAAGTGCGGCGTACCCGGTGTAGGTGACAGGTTGGCCCGCCTTCACCTCGCGCAGCACCTGCCAGGCGTGTGTCAGGAAGACCCCGTCGCTGTGCTGCTCGACCGGTACGTCGTCGATCGCGGTCAGGTCACCGCCGAGGTACGCCTCGACGGCCGCGGTGACGGGGCCGAGGTCGCGCCGCTGGCGAGGCTCACCGCGCAGGCCAGGGTGCATCACCGCGAGCACAGCCGCCGGATCGGCGGTGAACCCGGCGGCCCGGACCGCCCCGTCCGGGGCGGCGAGGATCGTGAACGGACCGACGGGCGTGTCGACGGTGGCGCTGTCGATGATCGCCCCACTGCTTCGCAAGGTCGTACCCACACTGCTCTCCAAGGTCGAATTCACACTGCCTGCCAGGGTCGTATTCATGCGGCCCGCCAGAGCCGGACGACGGCGTACGAGCGCCACGGCCGCCAGCGGGTCGCGTACTCATCGAGGGCCGCAGGGGAGTCGGGCAACCCGAGGGCGGCGGCGCCCCGGCGTACGGCGAGGTCGGTGGGCATGAACACGTCCGGGTCGCCGAGCGCCCGCATCGCGATGTAACCGCTGGTCCACGGCCCGACACCCGGCACCTGTGCCAACCGCCGCGCCACCTCCCCACGCTCCCCACCCACCTCCAGATCAAGCTCACCCGCCACCACCGCCCGAGCCACCGCCCGAATCGCCTCCCGCCGCCCCACCGGCATCCGAAACCCCTCATCCGGCACCCCCAACACCTCCTCCGCCGCCGGAAAACCC
>NZ_PNOZ01000102.1:0-18970 GCF_002879555.1 Verrucosispora sp. ts21
GCCGCCGCCCCGCCCCGCGCCCGCGCCCTCGCCTGGTTGATCAAGAGGTTTGCGTCTGGAATCACGCCGATTCAGACGCAAACCTCTTGATCAACAGGGGATTGCGGCAGGGCAGAACCGAGGGCAGACCGAGGGCAGGGGTGGGCGTGGGTAGGGCGGTGGGGGCGGGGAGCCGCGAGGTCAGGGGGTGGGTTTTTCGCCGGCGTCGAGGACGGCCTGGGTCCAGCCGCCTTCGATGACGCCGGTGGAGTCGAGCAGCGCCCAGTCGACGATGTCGGTGGCCTCGATCACCACGGGGGAGCCGATGCGTACGGTCGGGTCGGTGTTGGCGTCGCTGGCGCTGGCGGCGACGATGCGCTCCGGGGTCTCCCAGGAGGTCACGCCCGCCCAGACGTACTCGGGTCCGTCGTCGCCGGGCAGCCCGTACTTGACCACCAGTTGGGTGTCCGGTGGCAGGTGGCCGGCGTTGAAGCGGGCCCGGATGTCGCCCAGGCCGGCCCGGGCGGTGGCGATCGCCCGGCTCATCGCATCCCCCGAGCGGGCGTACCGCACGTCGGGCTGGATGCCGGCGAAGAGGGTGGCGCAGGCGGCGGCGAAGTAGCGTCCGTCCGGGCCGGGGTGCCCGGCCGGCGGGCGCAGGCTGAGGAACGAGTCGGCGTCCGGGTCGGTGGCCGGGTCGAGTTCCAGCCGCAGCAGCACCGGCGCCGTCGCCCCGTGCTGCTCCGGATTGCCGTACGCCACCGCGATGTCGTGCCCGGTCACCGTGGCCAGTACGGGTAGCTGCACGAACGCGGGCACTTCCTCGCCGGTCAGTCCGTCGGTCCAGTCCCGCAGCAGCCGGCGGGCGGCCCCGGTCATCACCGCACCCCAGGCCCGGGTGAGGTGGTCCGGTACCCCCTGGGCCTGCAACTCCAGCAGACCGAAGCGGCGCAACCCCTTGGTGGTGAACCACAGCCCCTCGGCGTCGGAGGAGTAGGGCACCAGCACCCAGTCGATCAGTCGGACCCGGCCCCGGTCGTCCGGCAGCGACCGCAACGCCGCCGCCGGGTCCAGGAACTGCAGGCCGAACACGTCGACCACGTCCCCGTCGACCGCCTCGGCGATGGCCGCGGCCACCGCCCGGGCCGCCCACTCGTGCGCCGGCGGCCAGCCCGGCCGGTACTCGGCCTGCACCACCACCAGGTGACTGGCGGCGGCCAGCCGGTCCAGCTGCGCCTCGCTGGCGCCGAACGCGGTGAGCAGGTCCGGCGGCAGCTCGGGGAACTCGCCGATCGGGCGTACGTCGACGCTCATCAGGGGACTGTCCAGCATCTGCTTGGCCAGCCCGTGCACCGGCTCGGCCAGTCGACCGGCCAGACCACGTACCGCCGTACGGGCGCTCACCGCCGGCAGCCCGGTCGTCGGCACCAGGTACGTCGCGCTCAGCGATTCCGGGACGGGTACGGGCAGGAAGTCGTCGGTGATGAGCATGAGTTCCCCCGCAAGGCCGTGCCGGTGCTGTCGTGCAAGAACGCTACCCGCCGCCCGTGGTCCCGTTCAGCCGGACAGCACCAGACCCAGGTAGACCAGCGTGGTGACCAGTTCGACGCCGGCACCGAGCACGTCGCCGGTGATCCCGCCGAGTCGGCGTACCAGGTGTCGCAGCAGCACGGCGGCGACGGCGAGTGCGGTGAGTACGGCCAGCGGCCCCTGCCAGGGCCGGTCCGGCACCGCCGGCACCGCCAGCAGCGTCACCACCGCGATGCCGGCGACCAGGGCGACCGGGCCGACGGTGCCGGCCACCAACGCGCCGAGCCCTTCCGGGCGCGCGGCCGGAACACCCCGTCGACAGGCAAGCGTCACGCCGAGGCGGCCGGCCGCGCTGGCCGTGACGACCGCCGCGAGTACGGCCGGACCCGGCCCGTCGACCAGTTCGGCAAGCGCCGCCACCTGCATCAGCAGGACGAGCACCAGCGCGACCACACCGAACGGTCCGACGTCCGGCTTCTTCATGATCTCCAGCGCCGCCGGTCCCCGCCGGTACGACCCCAGCGCGTCCACCGTGTCCGCCAGCCCGTCGAGGTGCAGGCCCCGGGTGAGCAGGGCGCTGACCGTGACGGCCACGGCGGCGGCGACAAGTGGCGCGGTCAGCGAGCCGAGCAGCAGCAGCACCCCGGCGACCGGTACGGCCAGCAGCGCGCCGACCAGCGGGGCCAGCGCCATCGCCGTACCGGCCGTGGCCCGGTCGACGCGGCCGGGGCGTACCGGTGCCACGGTGAAGGTGGTCAGGGCCAGCCTGGCCCCGTCACCGATGCGGCGATCAGCCGGCACGCGAGCCGGAGTGGTCTGCCGGCGTGGGTTGCGTGCTGGTCGGGCCCGGCCCGTCGGGCTCGGGTTCCCGGAAGTCCGGCTCGCTCTCGGCGTCCGGTTCCGGTGCCTCGTCGGCCTGCGGCGAGCGGCCGTCGTCGAGGCCGCTGTCGAGGCCGGTGTCGTCCGGGCCGCTGTCGTCGAGGCCGGTGTCGTCGGGGCCGGCGCCGGCGGTCCGGTCCGGGCGGGACGGCAGGGCGGCGGCCAGCGTCAACGCCGAGCGCAGCAACGGCAGCACGGTGAGCGCGTTCGCCCCCTCACCGAGGTCCAGCTTCAGCTGCGCCAGCGGGGTCAGACCGAGCACGTCGGCAGCGAGCCGGACGGCGGGTTGACCGCCGTCGTCGGCCAGCAGGCACCAGTGTCGGGCCTGACCGGCGAGATCCCGGCTGACCAGCGCCGCGGCCACGCCGACCGGCCCGTCCAGCAGCACCGGGATCCGACGTGCGGTGGCACCCAGCAGGACACCGGTGGCCACGGCGATGTCGCCGCCGCCGAGCTGGGTCAGCACGTCCTTGGCGTCCCGGGCGATGCCCCGGGTGCGGTGCAGGGCGTCGCGGATCGCCGCGCAGCGGATCATCCAGGAGGCGTCGTCGAACTCGCCGCTCTCGTTGATCACCCGGGCGAGCACGGCGGGCGCTTCGGCCCCGGCGGTCGCCGCGAGCACGGCAGCCGCCGCGGCCTCGGTGCCCGCGCCGCACGCGGCCAGCACCAGCAGTTGTACGCCCGCCTCGGCGGCCTCCTCGGCCAGCCGCCAGCCGTAGCTCAGCGCTGACTCGACCTGCTCTGCGGTGAGCGCCGGCTCGTGTTCGATCGGCGCGGCCGTCGGCGCCTCGATCACCTGCAGACCCGCCGCGCCTTCGGCGGCGAGCCGAGCGAGTACGCCCTGACCGGCTCGGGCCTGGTCGGCGCGGCGGCCCGACTCGCCGGGCAGGGTGCCCGCCGCGGCTCCGCCCCGGTGGTCACCGTGCAGCAGCAGCACCCGTACCGACCGCCAGGGCTGCGGGGTCGACGTGCCCTGGGTGCCGGCGGCGAACGAGACCACCTGCTCCAGGACACCGAACCCACGACCGGGTACGTCCAGGGTGGCCAGTCGCTCCACGGCCTGCGGCCCGGCGTACTCGTCGGGCATGGGTAGTTCCAGCCCGGGCTCGATGGCCGGCCCACCGGCGGCCGGCGGCTCGACGATCGTCGGTGCCGGCGCGGCGTACGCCGACTCGGCCGGTGGCAGGGGAGTCGTCACCGGTGGGGAGACCGGGGTGGGCACAGCGGCCATGACCGGCCCGGCCTGCGTCGGCACGGTCGCACTGGTGGCCGGGACGGCTGTGGTGGCGGCAGTGACCTCGGCGGCGGTGGACAACGCGGGCGCGCTTGCCGGCTTGAGCTGGCACGGCTGCCCGGCGACCACCAGGAGCACCACGTCGCAGACGTCCGCCACGGCCCGGTTTACCGTGCCCAGCGCGTCGGTGAACGCCCGGCCCAGCGGCGTCGTCGGCACCAGGGAGAGCCCGACCTCGGGGCTGACCAGCACCAGCCGTGCCGCACAGCCGCGCACGGCGGTGATCAGTTCGTCGATCGTGACGGTGTCGTCGGCCGGCTGGTGGGCGGGGTCGAGCAGCACCGTCACCCAGCCACCGAGGTCGTCGACGAGCAGCGTCTCGTCCGGCCGGGCGGTGGAGATCACGTCGGCGAGCCGGCGCGGGTCGCTCGCGGTCTCCTCGGTGCTCCAACCGGCCGGTCGGCGGTCACGGTGCGCGGCCAGGCGCGCCGCCCATTCCGCGTCGTCGTCGCCGGCGGCAGTGGCCACGTACCGCACCGTGGCCGCGTCGGCCACCAGGGACTCGGCGAACTCCGACTTGCCGGAGCGGATGCCGCCCAGCACCAGGACCCGGTTCCACCCGTCGAGGGACATGCTCGTACCTTACGACCAGCCGACCGGCACGGACATCGCAGGTGCGCCGCGCGGTCCGACGCCGCTCAGCGCCCGTCGGGGGGCTGGTAGAAGTAGTCGTTCGGGTTGACGTCGGCAGGCTTGGTGTCCTGCTGCCAGGCCCCTTCACCCGGGCGCGCGACGAGGGCGTCGATCAGTTCCTCCCGGTCCATCTCGCGCGCACCCTCGATGCCACCGCGTACCGCGATGTCCCGTAGCTCCGTTGTGTCCATCTTCGGTATCGGCTTGGTCATCGCCCCTCCTGTCCGCTTCCGTTACCAGCGTCTTACCCGGCGGTGAGCAGGTGAACCGTCCTGACCTGGCGTCGCCTGAACGGCGCCGGGCCCGCGTGCCGACAGCCGGTCGATGCCCGTGGCAAGGTCGACGCATCCACGGCCGACTACGCTGGCACGGGACATCAGCGGTGAGGGGAGACGCGCACATGGCGTGGAGCTGGCGGTACGAGGGCGCGAACGGCGAGTCGGTCGAAGGGCCGGCCGAGTCGTTCGGCAGCCAGGCGGACGCCGAGTCCTGGATCGGCCAGATCTGGCGCGAACTCGCGGCGTCCGGCGTCACCTCGGTCACGCTCGTCGAGGACGACCGGGTGGAGTACCGGATGAGCCTGCTGCCCGTGGCCGAGTGATGGGTCCCCGGGACGCCGAGCCGCTGGTGCTCGGGGTGCCCCGGGCGGCCTTCCGGCCCAGCCCCATCTTCCTCGCCCTGGTCGCCCTGCTGATCACCTGCGGCGTGCTGACCTGGCACGGCATCGGCAACGTCCGGCTCGCCGTCTTCGGGTTCGTGGTGACCGGCTGGGTGGTCTCGCTCTGCCTGCACGAGTACGCGCACGCGCTGGTGGCCTACCGGTTCGGCGACCGTGGGGTGGCCCACCGCGGCTACCTGACGCTGAACCCGCTCAAGTACAGCCACCCGCTGCTGTCGATCGCGCTACCGGTGGTGGTGGTGCTGCTCGGCGGCATCGGCCTGCCCGGCGGTGCGGTCTGGGTGGATCGGCACGTGATCGCGGGCCGACTGCGGCACACCCTGGTCAGCCTCGCCGGCCCGGCCACCAACGTGGTGTTCGCCCTGGTGCTGGTGGCGGTGCTGCGCATCGGCGCACCCGGGGGCGGTCCGGTGGAGTTCTGGGCGGCGGTGGCCCTGCTCGGCTTCCTCCAGCTCACCGCGAGCGTGCTCAACCTGCTGCCGGTGCCCGGTCTGGACGGCGGCAACATGATCCAGCCGTGGCTGAACCCGCAGTGGCGGCGGATGTACGACCTGTTCGCCCCGTACGGTTTCATCCTGCTCTTCGCGCTGCTGTGGAACCCGCGCATCGGTGGCTGGTTCTTCTCGGCGGTCTTCGCGGTCGCCGACTTCCTCGGCCTGCCGCCGTGGCTCTACGCCACCGGCCTGGAGCTGGTCCGCTTCTGGAGCTGACCCCGACGTGACCGTGACCGGGCCGGTCGACCTGACAGGTCGACCGGCCCGGAATCGTTCAGGGCCGCTCGGCCGGGGATTCGGTACGGGCCGGGTCCCGTTCGGTCACCGGCTCGACGATCTCGTCGATGGCCTTGAGCAGGCCGGCGTCGAGCTTGACGCCCGCCGCCTTGACGTTGTCGTGCACCTGCTCGGGGCGGGACGCGCCGATGATGGCCGAGGAGACGTTGGGGTTCTGCAACACCCAGGCGATGGCGAGCTGAGCCATGCTCAACCCGGCCTGGTCGGCCAGCGGGCGCAGCTGCTGGACGCGGGTCAGCACGTCGTCGGTGAGGAACTTGGCGATGAAGTTCGCACCCGACTTCTCGTCGGTGGCCCGGGAACCGGCGGGCGGCGGCTGACCGGGGAGGTACTTGCCGCTGAGCACGCCCTGCGCCATCGGCGACCAGACGATCTGCCCGACGCCCAGCTCCTCGCTGGTGGGCACGACCTCGCTCTCGATGACCCGCCAGAGCATCGAGTACTGCGGCTGGTTGGAGACCAGCGGGATGCGCAGCTCGCGGGCCAGTGCGTGGGCCTCGCGGATCTGCGACGCCTTCCACTCAGAGACGCCGATGTAGTGCGCCTTGCCGGAGTGTACGACGTCGGCGAACGCCTCCATCGTCTCCTCGAGCGGGGTGTGGTAGTCGTACCGGTGGGCCTGGTAGAGGTCCACGTAGTCGGTCCGCAGTCGGCGCAGCGAACCGTTGATCGACTCCATGATGTGCTTGCGGGACAGGCCCCGGTCGTTGCGGCCCGGGCCGGTGGGCCAGTACACCTTGGTGAAGATCTCCAGACCTTCCCGCCGTTCGCCTTCCAGCGCCCGGCCGAGCACGTCCTCGGCCCGGGTGCCGGCGTAGACGTCGGCGGTGTCGAAGGTGGTGATGCCGGCGTCCAGGGCGGCTCGGACGCAGGCGAACGCCGCGTCCTCCTCGACCTGCGAGCCATGGGTGATCCAGTTGCCGTACGAGATCTCGCTGACCATCAGACCGGAACGGCCCAGGTGTCGGAATTCCATCCCCTGAGCCTAGTCCGCACCCCCTCCCACCGCGCTCCCTCCACCTCGGGGGTTGATCAAGAGGTTTGCGTCGTCGGCTGCCTCCTGTCACGACGCAAACCTCTTGATCAACTTTGCCCCGGGGTGGGTCAGAGGAGGGGGGTTGTGTCGGTCAGGAGGGATTCGATCTGGGTGATGACGTCGTTCGGGTGGGGGAAGACGGGGTCGATGAGGGGGGCGCCTCGGCGGTCCAGTGCGCCCCAGCGGCCGATGCCGTTGGTGGCGAGGAAGGCCACCGGGTGGATGAGCAGCGCGGGGTGTGCGGGTGCGACGATCACCTGACCGGTCCGGTCCACCACGCCCTTGCGTCCGGCCAGGTCCACGACGGCCAGACCCTCGTCGGTGAAGCCGTCGACGTACCGGCCGTCGGCCAACCTGGTGTGGAACCCGTGGTAGCGGGTCGGCACCACGATCTGACCGGCCGCGTCGACCGCACCCCAACCCTCCCGGCGTACGGCCGCCACCCCCTTGCGGAACGGCCGCGCGTCGGCGAAGCCGGGCGGTACGACCACCTCACCCGTGGTGTTCACGGCGAGCCAACCGCTGTCGTCGCGCACCACCCAGGCCAGGCCGTCGGAGAACGGCTGGGCGGCGAGGTACGTCGGACCGACCACGACCTCACCGGTCGGGCCGATCAACGACCAGCGGTCCGACTCCGGGCCACGCACCCAGGCCAGGCCGTCGGAGAACGGCTGCGCCTCGGTGTAGCGCGCCGGCACGACCATGTCACCGGCGGCGTCCGCGTAACCCCACAGACCCTGACCACCGTCGCGGGCAGGCACCGGGCTGCGGTCACGGTCCAACACCTCGTCCCACCCCCGGGGGTACGGCCCGAAGCCACGTTCCGCGGCGCGTGCCGCCACCGCGTCCAGCCCGATCCGGACCCGGGCGAGCAGTTCGGCGTCACCCTCGCCGCGCAGGTCGAGAGCCCGTTCGAAGTGGTGACACGCCTCCATCAACCGGCCCTGGTCGTAGCAGGACCGCGCCGCGTGTTCGTGCAGGGCCGCCCGCAACCGGTCCGGCAACTCGGCCGAGTTCGCCTCCGCGAACAGCCGGTCGGCCTCGGTGAAGTCACCACGCCAGCGCAGCACGTGCGCCAACCGTGCCTGGGCCAGCGCAACCCGGCGCAACTCCCCGGTCGCCTCGGCGTAGGTCAGGGCCATCCGCCCGTCGTCCAGCGCGTCGTCGAGGTCGCCGAGCACCCGGGAAGCCACCGCCCGCAGGCTCAGCAGGCGGGCTCGGGAGCGGTTGTCGAGGGCCGAGGCGAGCTTGTCGGTCAACCGCTCGCGTACCGTCCGGAGCTCCTCCGGGTCGTCCACGACCTCGCGAAGGCTCTCCGGGTCCAACCCCCAGCGGTAGCCGGCCAGCACCTGTTCGGGGTCGGCCGGTGGCTCCGGCTCCTCGTCCACGGTCACCGCATCCTCGGCCGGCGGCGCGGAGATCGGGGTGAGTGCTTCGTCTGCCGGTGGTGCGGAGACCGGGGTGAGTGTTTCGTCGGCTGGTGGTGCGGAGATCGGGGTGAGCGATTGGTCGGCCGGCGGCGCGGAGATCGGGGTGAGTGCTTCGTCTGCCGGTGGTGCGGAGATCGGGGTGAGTGCTTGGTCGGCTGGTGGTGCGGATATCGGGGTGAGCGTTTCGTCGGCTGGCGGTGCGGAGACGGGAGTGAGCGGCCGGTCGGCTGGTGGTGCGGAGATCGGGGCGAGTGCTTCGTCGGCTGGTGGTGCGGAGATCGGTGCTGCCGCAACCTGCGATGCGGCCGGCACGGCGATCGGTGTTGCCGTTGCCGGCGGTGTGGAGTCCGGGCCGTCGGCGAGCGGCGGTGTGGAGTCCGGGCCGTCGGTGCGCGGTGACGTGAAGTCAGGGCTGGTGGCGGCAGGTGGTGCGGAGTCCGAGCTGGCCGTCGCCGGCGATGCGGATTCAGGGGTTGACGTGGCCGGTGGTGCGGAGACCGGAGCTGTGGACGGTGGGGTGAGTTCCAGGCTGGCTGACGGTGCGGAGGCCGGCGTCTGCCATGGCGGTGCCGACGTGACCGGCGGTGCCGGCGTGACTGGAGGTGCCGAGACCGGCGCGTGCCACGGCGGTGCCGGCGTTGGATCGGCCGGCGGTGCGGAGACGGGCCGGGTGTCCTCCGCGTCGTCGGGCCAGCTCACCGGCTCGGATCCGCCGGCTGCCGCGAGGCTGCCGGGCGACTCGTCGAACCCGGCGGGAGTCACACGCTCGGTCGGCACTGGCTCCTCGCGCCCGGAGGTGGGGGCCGGGCTGGGCGCGGGCGACCCGAACCATGCCTGCGGTCCGTCGGACGGCGGGCTGACCCGTGGCGACGTCTCCGGTGCCGGTGGTACATACCGGGTGGGTGGCGGGGGCGTCGCGGTGGAGCCGGGACCGGCGACGGGCGGTGCGACCGGAACGCCGGACGTTGGCGGACCCGAGACCTGCGACGGCATCGGCGGCGTGGCGACCGGCCCGTAGGCGGGCGGCGTGGAAACGGGCCGGTGAACAGGCGGCCCAGCGGCCGGGGGCACAGCGGTCGGGGGTGCGGAGACGGGCCGGTGGGTGGGCGGTGCAGCGGCCGGGGGCGTGGAGACGGGTCGGTGGGTGGGCGGCACGGGGGTCGGGGATGCGGTGGCGGGGGGTGCTGACACGACAACTGGCGTCGGGACCGGCGGTGGAGTGGCCACCACCGGCTGGTCGTGCAGCGGTGCGGGCCGCACCTGGTGTTCGTGCAGTGGTGCCGGGCGTACCTCGTGCTGGTGCAGCGGAGCGGGTCGAACCGTCTCCCCACCCTGTGCGCGGTCGGCGCCCGAGGCGGCGGGTCGCTCGTGGATCGGCCCCGGTCGTTCCTGGATCGGCGCGGGTCGTTCCGGCCGTGCCTGGTTCGGTCCGGGACGCTCCGGCACCTCCTGGATCGGTCGGGGACGGTCGGGCCAGGGCTGGTCGGCCCGGTGCGGGTACTGGTCGGGCCGGTGCGGGTACTGGTCGGGCCGGTGTTGGTCGGAGCGCGGGGCCCTGGGGCGGTCCGACACCGGGCCTGCGCCCTCGGGCCAGTCGTGTGCCGCCGCCGGGGCCGAGGACCGATCCCGGTCCGGGTCGACAGTGCCGGGCCGATCGCGATGCGGGTCGACGGTGTCGGGCCGGTCGCGGTGGGGGGGGACGGGGTCTGGCGGGCCCTGATGTGGGGCGGGGGAGACCGGGCGGGCACGCCCGGTGGCCGGGGAGACGGGTCGATCCCGTTCCGGGGCGGGAGAGACGGGCTGCTCGGGCACCACCGACAGGTGACGGCGGGGCGGGTCCTGGTCGGGGGCGGGCGAGACGGGACGGTCGGCGTCGGGCCGTTGCGCGGCCGGCCGGTCCAGATGACGATCCGACCCGGGCCGGTCGGGGACTGCCGGTCGCCGGTCCTCGCGTCCGGGGCGGTCGCCGGTCTCGGGTACGACGGGACGCTGGTACTCCCGGTGGTCTCGACCGGTGCTCGGGCGCAGCGGTCCCGGCTCGGGCCAGGGGAGGTCGCGGCGCGGCGGTTCGGCGTACCGCTGGGGGTCTCGGACGACTGGCTCGGTGCGGGAGCGCTCCGGTGACCGCTCGGGGCGGCGGCCCCGCTCGTCGTGCGGCCCACGGGCCGGCTCGTCGTCGACGTAGCCGTCGGGGTACGGGGCGGCATCGGGGTCACCGACGGTGAACTGCTCCCGGTGGCCGTCCACCCGTGGCCCGTCGTCATAGCTGGGCTGACCGGGGTGGCTGCTCCACTGGTAGCGGGGACGCCGCGAGTCGTCGTCGGGGGAGCGGCGGTCGGCGTCGTCGACGGGCCGGTGGTTGGCCGGGCGGCGGGTCTCCCCGCCCGGATCGGGCGCCCAACCGCGCTCCGGTCGCCCGGCCGGCGACCCTGGCGCGCCACGCCGGTACGGATCGCCGTCGGTCGGCTCGGGGCGGCGTGGGCGTTGGCCGTGCCGGTCGGAATCGCGGTCGCGCCACTGCGGATCGTGGTGCGGATAACGGTCGGGCTCACGCCGGTCGGGCCCACGTGGGTCGGGCTGGCGTCGGTCGGGCTCACCTCGTTCGGGTTGCCGCCGGGCGTACCGGTCGGGGGCGCGTCGCTCGGGCGGCTCGAAGCCGCCACGGTCCCGGCGATCCCGGTGCGGCGGGTACCCGTCGACGTCGGGCTGGGCGTACCGCTCACCGGCGCGCTGATCGCGCTGGGCCGGCGCGCCGGTGACACCGGTCGCCTGTGGACCGGCATCGGACCAGGTGACGCCGTCGCGTCCGCGTACCGGCTCGACGGGTGGTGACCACCGGCCGTCCGGCCGCCCCGGCTGGTTGCCCGGATACGGGGACTGGTCGTACGGGCGTCCGCCGTTGCCGCCGTCGGGACGCCGCGCAGCGGGCCCGTCCTGTCGGCCCGGCCAGCCGTCCGGCTCGTCGTTCCAGGAACGACCCACGTACGTACCGTCGGGCCGGGTGGGTGCCAGCGGTGGCACCTCGGCCCGACCGATCGCGCTCGCCCGACCCCACGCCCGCGGCTGCTGATGGTCCTGACCGTCGTCGCCCGGGTAGCGCTGGCCCGGGAACTGGGGCTGCCATTCGGTCGTCGGCTCGACGACCCAGGACGGCTCGGCGGGATCGTGCCACCGGTCGGCGTAGCCGCGACTCATCCGCCGGACCCGTCGTGCCGCCCAGGACGTGGGCGGCGGGTCGGGTGACACTCCGGGACGACCGGGCCGGGCAGCCCGGGCTCGGCCGTGCGGAGCCCGCGGACCGGCGTCCGCTCGCTCACGGCCGCGCCCCGATGGTCGGCTCGCGTCCGCTCGCTCACGGCGAATGTCACCTCGTCGGAAATGGTCGCTGGGCACCCGCCCGGAATCGGCCAAACTCGCTCGTCCGGGCACCGAATGGCTGCGCAAGGAGGGTAGCGGCGTGGGCTCGGTCAACGCCACTGTGGCACTCGCGATGGACCCAAACGTTATCCAGTTGATCCGGACATTTGGGTCTTTGGGCGAATCGGGCTTCCGATGACGAACCCGGCGGGTAGCGTGCCGCGTCCGGTCGCCGCCCACCACCGGGCACGTCTCAGGAATGCTCCATGATCAGTACGAAGAAGGTGCCCGATTCGAGGGCCTCGTACCGGTGCGGCGCGTCACCGGCGAAGGTGGCGTAGTCGCCCGGGCCGAGTTCCACCTGTTCGTGTTCCGGGCCACAGCGCATCCGGCCGGTCCCCACCACCAGGTGTTCGACCGTGCGTGGGGTGTGTGGTTCCGCGTTGCGGATCCGCCCCGGCTCCAACTCGATCAGGTAGACGTCCCGTCGGGCGTGCGCGGTGCCGGCGGTCAGCAGGGTGCCGGTGAAGTCGGCGTGTTCGGAGCGTACCCGGGGGCCGTCGCCGGCCCGGATCACCTGTACCGAGTTGGCCGGGGGATCGACCAGCCGGCTGAACGGTATGTCGAGCGCCACACACAGAGCCCAGAGCGTCTCCATGCTCGGGTTGCCCAGGCCGGCCTCGAGTTGCGACAGGGTCGACTTGGCGATCCCGGCCCGGCGGGCGAGTTCGGTCAACGAGATGCCGACGCGCTGCCGCTCCTGGCGGAGAGCAGCGGCGATGGTGGCGAGCGGGGGCGAAGGATCCGAGGGCATTGTTCGCTCCGTCGTTCACATTGTTCTATTTGACGAACATGAGGGGCCTGTTCATCATGATGAACCATGCGTACGCCAGAACGAACAGCGGGTGCCGGCATGCTCCGCGATGTCGCCGCCATCGGCGCGGCGATAGTGGCCGTCGGCGCCTCGTTCGGGGCGGTGGCGGTCGCCGCGGGGCTGCCCGTCTGGGCCGTCATCGCCATGTCCCTGTTCGTCTACGCAGGCGGCGCGCAGTTCATGGCGGTCGGACTGGCGGCTGCCGGTAACCCGATGGCCGCGGTGCTGGCCGGGCTGCTGCTCAACGCCCGTCACCTGCCGTTCGGGCTGACCCTCGGCGACAGTCTCGGCCGCCGGCTCTGGCAGCGGCTGCTCGGCAGCCACCTGATGACCGACGAGGCGACCGCCTTCGCGCTCGCCCGGCCGGCCGGTGAGGTGCGGCACCGCGCGTTCTGGCTGGCCGGCACGCTGCTCTTCGTGGCCTGGAACGCCGGCACGGTGCTCGGCGTACTGGCCGGTGGGGTGGCCGGAGACCCGGCCACGCTCGGGTTGGACGCCGCCTTCCCCGCCGGCCTGATCGCCCTGCTGCTGCCGACCCTGCGTGACCCGGACACCCGACGTGCGGCGCTGGGTGGCGCAGCGCTGGCGGTGCTGACCACGCCGGTGCTGCCGGCCGGTCTGCCGGTACTGCTGGCGCTGGCCGGGCCGGCACTGCTGGCCGTGCACCGGCTCAGACGGCCACCGGCGCCCCCGACCGCACAGGTCGTCGAGCCCGAGAACGAGGCCCACGCGGTGCGGGCCGGCCGACAGGAGTCGTCGTGCTGATCGCGGTGATCGTGGCGCTGGCCGTCGGGACGTACGCCTTCCGGGTCTCCGGGGTGCTGCTGCGCGACCGGCTCGACCTGCCGACGTGGGCGCGGCAACTGCTGCCGGTCGCCGCGGCGGCCCTGCTGGCAGCGTTGGCGGCGACCGCGGCGTTGACCGAGGGTGCTGCATTCGCCGGCTGGGCCCGGCCGACCGGGGTGCTGGTGGGCGTCGTGCTGGCGTGGCGGCGAGCGCCGTTCGTGCTCGTGGTCGTCGCCGCCGCCGGCACCACGGCGCTGCTGCGCCTGCTCGGCGTGCCCTGAGCTGCCCTGCTCGATGTGCCCTGAGCTGCCCTGCTCGGCGTGCTTTGAGCTGCTCAGACGGGGTCGCCGATGGCGACCTTGGGCTCCGGGGTACGCAGCTTCCGGAAGGTGATCGCCCGCATGATCGCGTAGAGGTACAGCGATCCCATCCGCTGGGTGGACTGCGGGAAGCGGGTCCGGACCAGCTTCTTGATCTTCCGTGAGATCAGCACCGAGTCGATCACCACGCCGATGGCCAGGGCACCCCACAACAGGTTGGAGGCCAGCCGGATCGCCGGGGGCATCGCCTGGTTCGAGCCGATCAGCACGATCAGCGCACCACCGAAGAACCAGGTGCCGACGGTACGCCGGGCGTCGACCACGTTGCGGGCGAGCAGTCGCTCGGGACCCCGGTCGCGGGGGCCACCCTCACGCCGGAACTCCGCGGCCGCCTCGGCCCGCCGCTGCCGCCGTAGGGCCTTCGCCTCATCCTTGGTCAGCGGCTTTGTCGTACCCGGTGGGCGACGGCCACTGTTGGGGCGCTTGGGCGTCTCACGTCCCTTGCTCGGGGTGTAACCACGCGGACGGTTGGCCTCGGCCTCCTCCTCGGCCGGGGTCAGCGGCTCGGTGGCGGGGTCGGCGAGGTCGGCGGACTTGCGACGAAACAGCGACGGCACGCGGCAAGGGTAGCCAACGCCACGTGGCCGTTGCACATCGCGGGTGTGACGGCCACGTGGCGGACAACTGGTGGTGTGGCCGGGATTACGGCCGTTCGACGTGCGCGCCGAGGTCGGCGAGCTTGGCCTCGAAGTCCTCGTAGCCCCGGTTGATCAGGTCGACGCCGTACACCCGGGAGGTGCCCTCGGCGGCCAGCGCCGCGATCAGGTGGCTGAAGCCGGCCCGCAGGTCCGGGATGACCAGGTCGGCGGCGTGCAGCTTGCTCGGCCCGGCTATCACCGCGGAGTGCTTGAAGTTGCGCCGACCGAAGCGGCACGGGGTGCCGCCCAGGCAGTCCCGGTAGACCTGGATGTTGGCGCCCATCGAGTTGAGCGCCTCGGTGTAGCCCAGCCGCTGCTCGTAGACCGTCTCGTGCACGATCGACAGGCCTCGGGCCTGGGTCAGCGCCACCACCAGCGGCTGCTGCCAGTCGGTCATGAAGCCCGGGTGCACGTCGGTCTCCAGCGCGGTGGCCTGGAGTTCGCCGCCCGGGTGCCAGAAGCGGATGCCGCCCTCCTGGCCCGGCTGCCCCGGGCGTGGGGGCCGGGTGTCGGTGACCTCGTACTCGCCGCCGATCGAGCGGAACACGTTCAGGAAGGTCATCATGTCGGCCTGCTCGGCGCCGAGCACCTCCACGTGGCCGCGGGTGGCCAGCGCCGCCGCCGCCCAGCTCGCCGCCTCGATCCGATCCGGAATCGGCCGGTGGGTGTAGCCGTGCAGCTTCGGTACGCCCTGGATCTCGATCACCCGGTCGGTGTGCACCTTGATGATCGCGCCCATCTTCTGCAGGACGCAGATCAGGTCGATGATCTCCGGCTCCACAGCGGCGTTGCGCAGCTCGGTGACGCCCTCGGCCATCACCGCGGTGAGCAGCACCTGCTCGGTCGCGCCCACACTCGGGTAGGGCAGCGCGAACTTGGTGCCGTGCAGGCCGTTCGGCGCGGACAGGTGCAACCCCTCGGGGGTCTTGTCGACCGTCGCGCCGAACTCGCGCAGCGCCTGGAGGTGGAAGTCGATCGGCCGGGGCCCGATGTGGCAGCCGCCCAGGTCCGGTATGAAGGCGTGCCCGAGGCGGTGCAGCAGCGGCCCGCAGAACAGGATCGGAATCCGGCTGGAGCCGGCGTGCACGTTGATCTGGTCGGTGCTGGCGCTCTCCACGTTCGCCGGATCGAAGACCAGCTCGCCGTCCTCGACGCCGTCGCTGACCTTGACACCGTGCAGCCCGAGCAGCCCTCGGACAACCTCCACATCACGGATCTTTGGTACGTCGAAGAGCCGGCTCGGGCTGTCGCCGAGCAGGGCGGCGACCATTGCCTTGGACACCAGGTTCTTCGCACCACGCACGCGGATCCGCCCCTGTAGCGGGGTGCCTCCGTGTACGACCAGAACGTCGTCGGTCAACGCAACCTCCAGCGCGTGCGTGCTGCCGTTTCGATGTGGGGACACCACCGGTCGCTACCCGGGAAGCGGACGCGCTCAAACGCACGCGCCGCGAGTGCCATCGCCCGGCAGCATAGCCCTCCGTGATGAGAATGGATTCGGTCACACCGCATTGGAGGGCATTTATCGGTGATCCGGCACTTTCGCGTACAAGTGTTGTTACTGAGAGTGATTACATCTCCGGTCAAGCGCCGGGCAGCGCGAGCATCTGATCCAGGGCCACCCGCGCGTGGTGCGCGGTGTCGGCGTCGACGGTGATCTGGTTGACCACCCGGCCGGCCACCAGCTCCTCCAGGGCCCAGACCAGGTGCGGCAGATCGATGCGGTTCATCGTCGAGCAGTAGCAGACCGCCCGGTCGAGGAACATGATCTGCTTGTCCGGGTGGGCCAGCGCGAGCCGGCGTACCAGATTCAGTTCGGTGCCGATCGCCCACGCGGAACCGGCCGGCGCCGCCTCGATGGTCCGGATGATGTACTCGGTCGAACCCACCAGATCGGCGGCGTTGACCACCTCGTGTCGGCATTCCGGGTGCACCAGCACATTGACCCCGGGCACCCGCTCCCGGATGTCGTTCACACTGTCCAGGGTGAATCGCCCGTGCACCGAACAGTGCCCGCGCCAGAGGATCATGCGGGCGTCGCGCAACTGCTCGGGGGTGAGCCCGCCGCCTGGCTTGTGCGGGTCGTAGAGCACGCAGTCGTCAAGCGAGAAGCCCATCTCCAGCACCGCCGTGTTGCGGCCCAGGTGCTGGTCGGGCAGGAAGAGCACCTTCTCACCCTGCTGGTAGGCCCATTCCAGGGCCCGCTTCGCGTTCGACGAGGTGCAGACCACACCGCCGTTGCGGCCGACGAAACCCTTGATGTCGGCCGAGGAGTTCATGTAGGTCACCGGCACGGTCTGCGCCGCGATGCCCAACTCGGTGAGCACGTCCCAGGCGTTCTCGACCTGCGGCAGCGCCGCCATGTCCGCCATCGAGCAGCCGGCCGCCAGGTCGGGCAGGACGACCCGCTGCGTGTCGGAGGTGAGGATGTCGGCGCTCTCGGCCATGAAGTGCACACCGCAGAAGACGATGTACTCGGCATCCGGCCGGGCGGCGGCCTCGCGGGCCAGCTTGAACGAGTCGCCTGTCACGTCGGCGAACTGGATCACCTCGTCGCGCTGGTAGTGGTGGCCCAGCACGAAGACCTTGTCGCCGAGGGCGGCCTTCGCCGCCCTCGCCCGGGCCACCAGGTCGGGGTCGCTCGGCGCCGGCAGGTCACCCGGACACTCCACGCCACGTTCGGTGGCGGGGTCGCTGCCGCGGCCGAGGAGCAGCAACGCAGTGGCGGTGTTTGAGGGCTCAACCCAGGTCGACGTCACGCCCTCCATGGTCCCACAGCGGGGCACGTGTGCCGCCCCGGCCGCTGTGGGCTGCCACACTGCCAGGCATGCGCGTACTGCTCTGCCCGGACAAGTTCGCCGGCACGTTGTCGGCACCCCAGGTGGCCGCCGCCGTGGCCGACGGCTGGCGGGAGATCGCCCCCGACGACGATCTGCTGGTCAGGCCGTTGGCCGACGGGGGACCCGGTTTCATCGACGTGCTCGCTACGGCGCTGCCCGGCCGCCGGGTCCCGGTGGCCACCGTCGATCCGCTGGGTCGTCCGGTCCCCGGTGAGATCCTGCTCACCGACGACGGGGCGACTGCCTGGCTGGAGAGCGCGCAGGCGTGCGGGCTGCACCTGCTCGACGCGGGCGAGCGCGACCCGAAGACCACCACCTCGTACGGGCTGGGGCTGCTGATCACGGCTGCGGTCGAGGCAGGTGCCCGTACGGTGGTGGTCGGGTTGGGCGGTTCGGCGACAAACGACGGCGGCGCAGGGATGCTCGCCGCGCTGGGCGCCGTCGCGCTGGACGACACCGGGACGGCCCTGCCGTACGGCGGCGCCGCGCTGACCGCCGTGGCCACGCTCGACGGGGCACCCCGGCTGCGCGACGTACGGCTGATCGCCGCCACCGACGTGGACAACCCGCTGCTCGGCCTGCACGGGGCGAGCAGCGTCTTCGGGCCGCAGAAGGGCGCTGACCGGGCCGACGTGCTGCTGCTCGACGCCGCCCTGCAACGCTGGGCCGAGGTGCTCCAGCAGCAGGTCCCCGGCTGCCCCAGCAGCCTGGGCGCGCTGCCCGGCGGGGGCGCGGCCGGCGGCATCGGGGCGGCGTTGCTGGCCCTCGGTGGCCGCTGCGAGTCCGGGATCGGGCTGGTCAGCCGGGCCGTCGGCCTGAATGCCGCGCTCGATGGTGTCGACCTGGTCATCACCGGGGAAGGCAAGTTCGACCACCAGTCGCTGCGCGGCAAGGTGGTCGCGGGCGTCGCCGGCGCGGCGCGCGACCAGGGCGTACCGTGCGTGGTGCTGGCCGGCCAGGTGAGCACCGGCCGGCGGGAGGCCGCCTCGGTCGGGGTGACCGAGGCGTACAGCCTGGTGGAGCACTTCGGCGGGGAGGAACGCGGCGGCCTGACCGCGGCCCTGGAACGCCCCGGGGAGGGGCTACGGGCGCTCGGTGCCCGGTTGGCCCGCCAGTGGAGCCGCTGACGCTGCTGGAGGCCCCGGTTTGGCCGCTGGCCGCGGTCCCCGGGGGAGCGGCTGGTCACGCCATCGGGTGACGGGGCTGTCGGCGGCCTACAATCGAGAACTGGACCACTGTGGGAATCGCTGACCGGCGACTGATGTTGGCCAGGGGAAGACCACACCGAACGCGCGCAGGGAGAATTCCACGTGACCACGCCAGCGCAGACCGAGTCGACCGAGGCCAAGGCCCCCACGTCCGTCGTCCTCACCGACGTCGCGGCGCAGAAGGTCAAGGCCCTGATCGAGCAGGAAGGCCGCGACGACCTGCGGCTCCGGGTCGCCGTGCAGCCGGGCGGCTGCTCCGGCCTGCGGTACCAGCTTTTCTTCGACGAGCGTTCCCTCGACGGTGACGTCGTCACCGACTACGACGGTGTCGAGGTCGTCGTCGACCGGATGAGCGCGCCGTACCTGGCCGGCGCCACCATCGACTTCGCCGACCGGATCGACGCCCAGGGCTTCACCATCGACAACCCCAACGCGGGCAACTCCTGCGCCTGCGGTGACTCCTTCAGCTGATCCAGCTGATACTCCACGACGAAGGGGACGGCCTCCGGCCGTCCCCTTCGTCGTCCCCGCACCCAGCGCTGCCCCCGGTGATCAAGAGGTTTTGGTCGGATAACCGCCGGCATCCGACCAAAACCTCTTGATCAACGGGACGGGTGGGGTGGGGGTGCAGGGTGT
>NZ_PNOZ01000103.1:0-18695 GCF_002879555.1 Verrucosispora sp. ts21
GGAAGTAGGGGGTGGGGCCGGGTGGGGTGCCGGTCGCCGACGGCACCCCACCCGGGGATCAGGAGACGGTGCAGGGAGCGCCGTTGACCGTGATCAGGTTGGGGGCGGGGTTGGCGCCCTTGCCGGTGGTGGCGTTGAAGCCGAACATCGCGGTGCCGCCGGGGGCGATGTTGCCGTTGTACGACTCGTTCTTCGCGGTCACCGTGGCGCCGGACTGCTTCACGTCGGCCATCCACGCCTCGCGCACCTTGGCGTCACCGGTGAAGGCGAACTTGGCGGTCCAGCCGTTCAGGGTGGTGGTGCCGGTGTTGCGGATGGTCAGCTGGCCGGTGAAGCCGGTGCCGCCCTGCCAGGAGCCGTAGTTGGTGTACGTCACCGAGCAGCTGGGTGCCGGCACTGCCGCCGAGTCGCCCTGGTCGGCGAGGAACGAGGCGATCCAGGACAGCGCCGAGTTCCAGTTGATCGCCACCTCGTTCGTCGAGTAGGAGGCGATGTCGTCGACGTAGCAGAACATCGGGGCGCAGCCGGCGAGCAGCTGCTCCACGAACGGGTCCTGCAGGGCGGCGTTGGGACCGCCGGCCAGCGAGCCGGCGGGCGGCTTCGGCATGCTCGGGTCGAGCTGGTAGCCGAAGATGCGGCTGTGCTGGTTCTCCGCGGCGTGCTCGCCCCAACCGGTCACGTACGAGATGTTCAGCGCGTTGCGGCCGAAGATGTAGTCCATCGTCTGCACCGCGCCGTCGCGGTACTTGGCCTGCCCGGTCAGGTCGAAGGCGGTGGCCAGCACGACCGCGTTGTTGATCACGCTGCTGTTGCCGCCCCAGAAGTAGCTGCCGGGATCACCCGGCATCGGCAGCCCGTACGCCTGCCGGGCGATCTCGGCGAGGTAGCGGTCGGCGGCGTCGGTGACCGACGCCCGGATGCGGGTCACCTCGGCGGTCGGCAGCCCGCTGGGCACGGTGGCCAGGTCGAGGCGGCCCAGCGCGGCCACGCTCTGCCAGCCGAAGCCACGGGCGTCGAAAACGTCGCCGGTGTGGTGCGGCGAGGCGGTCAGGTCGGCCAGGTAGCCGGCCTCACCGGTGGTCAGGTACAGCTCGGCCGCCGCCCAGTAGAACTCGTCGGTGACGTTGCTGTCGTCGTACGCGCCACCGCCGTTGCCGTCGGTCGGGCTGGCGTACCGGGTCGGGTTGGCCTTCGCCGCGGCGTAGGCGGTCTTCGCCGCGGTGCCGCAGCGCTGCGCGAACTCGGCGTCGTACGGGGCGAACAGTCGGGCGCACTGGGCCGCGACGGCGGCCAGGTTCAGCGTGGCGGCGGTCGACGGCGGGTGCAGCTCGCGCAGCTCCGGGTCGTCCTCGGGCTGCAACGGCAGACCGGTCCAGTTCTGGTCGTGGATCTTGTGGTGGGCCATCCCGGCCAGCGGCTTGCCGGCCGGCACCTGCATGCGCAGCAGGAACTCCAGCTCCCAGCGGGCCTCGTCGAGGATGTCCGGTACCCCGTTGTCCCGCTCGGGCAGCCGCAGCGTGCCGTCGCCGAGGTCGGCGCCGAACCCGGCGGTGGCCGCGTTCTTGGTCCGCTCGAAGGCGCTCAGCAGCTGGTAGGTGGCGATGCCGCCGTTGACCACGTACTTGCCGTGGTCGCCCGCGTCGTACCAGCCGCCGCGCACGTCGAGCCGGTAGTCGCAGACGCCGGGCTGGCAGGGCACGTCGGTGTCGCCCTGGTTGGGTGCGACGCCCAGGTGTCCGGCCGGGCGGGCGTACTCCTCGCCGACCAGGTCACCGTCGATGGCGATGCCGCTGCGCTGGATGTAGAAGAACTGCAGCGCGTCCGAGCGCAGCTGCTCGTAGATCGTGCCGGAGATGTCGAACGGGTGGCTGACCTCGCCGTCCACGGTCAGCGTCACGCCCTGCCCCGGGGTGCGGTACGACGAGAAGTCGACCGAGTGGACGTTCTGGTCCGACGCCGGGTCGACACCGCGCGGGGTGGTGGTGCCGCTGGCCAGGACCGCACCGGAGGCGGACTTCAGCTGCCAGGGCAGCGCCTCGGTGGCGTCGGTGACCACTGTGGCGTTCTTCGGCCCGTGCGGCAGGTAGCCGACCTGGTTGACGCGGACCCGGGGGCCGGTGTCCGGCTCGTACGGCTCGGGCGGGTTGCCGCCGCGCAGCGAGACGTTGTCCAGGCAGACGGTCTGCTCCTGGGCGCCGCCGCCGACCTGGAAGATCAGCTGGGAGCGGCTGTCGTCGGTCGAGGCGACGAAGGTCCGCTCGACGCGTTGCAGGGTGGGCGTGGCAGCCGCGGTGACCGAGTAGTAGCCGGTGTAGGGCGCGCTGCCGAGTTGCAGCACGGCGGTCACCGACGTGCCCGGGGTCGCGTGCACGTCGAAGCCGAGGGTGTATTCGGCGCCGGCGATCAGCGGGACGCCGTCGTGGCCGATGCCGGCGTCCCACGGGTTGGCCAGGCCGCCGGCGACGGTGGTACACAACTCGCCGTCGACGACGCCGAGCGGGCCGGTGCCGAAGGAGAACCAGGGCGACGATCCGTTGCTGAAGTCGCCGTTGTTGATTTGTTCGGGGGCGTCTGCCGGGGGGTCGGCGTACGCGGTGCCGGCGGTGGTGCCGGCCAGCGCCACGGCGGTTGCCGCGGCGAGTACCGCGAGACGACGTCGGGGTGGCGTCACGGGGGGTCCTTCCGACGAACAGGGGGACGGGCGATTGGTGTCAGAAAAGAAGCTGGGAGCGCTCCCAGGTATCGGGCATGTTTCCAGGCGCAGCCGACCGTGTCAATCGATCGCACCCGATCTTCTTTCGGGGCGTTCAGCAGTGAGATTTGCCGCGCCACGCCCGGTCGTCCCGATCTCCTAGAGACAACCGCGCCCTTCGCCTGGCAGGCTGCGTGCCATGACCCTGAAGCTACGTTCTGCCGGAACGAGCGACTGTGGGCTGATCCGCAGCGGTAACCAGGACGCCCTGCACGCTGGTGCCTGGCTGGTCGCGGTCGCCGACGGCATGGGCGGCATGGCCGCTGGCGACCTGGCCAGTTCGATCGCCATCGAGGCGATGGCGCCGCTGGACGTGGAGACTCCCGAGCACGCGTTGGTAGCCGCCTTGCAGAGCGGCATCCAGTTGGCCACCGACCGGATCCGCCAGGCGGTCGCCGAGGATCCGCAGCGGCAGGGGATGGGCACCACACTGACCGCGCTGCTGTTCGCGCGTACCGGCAGCTGCCTGGCGTTGGCGCACGTGGGCGACTCCCGGGCGTACCTGTTCCGCGAGGGAGTGCTCAAGCAGATCACCCGGGACGACACCTTCGTGCAGATGCTCGTCGACCAGGGACTGATCACCCCCGACCAGGCCGGCAGCCACCCTCGCCGGGCCGTGGTCACCCAGGCGCTGCAGGGCGAGGAGATCTCACCGACGTACGCGACGATGGTGCCCTGGGCCGGCGACCGCTGGCTGCTGTGCAGCGACGGGCTGTCAAACGTCGTGAGCGCCGAGACCCTGGCCGAAGTGCTTGCCGAGTATCCGGACCGTCAGGAGTGCGCGCGTCGGCTGATCGACCTCGCCCTGCGGGCCGGTGGACCGGACAACGTCACTGTCGTCGTCGCGGACGTGGTCGACGAGGGCTGAGCCGGCCAGCGGGCGGTACCGCTTGCGGCATCCCGCCGAACACCGTGAGCGGGCACGGACGGGACGTTGCTCCGAGGGCGCTCGCCGTCACGGCGGTGAGACCTAGTGTTGGGCTGAGGCGGTCTGGTTCTCGACAACCCACCTGGCCGAGACAGCCGCCGTCTGCGGGATGCGCGCCGGCGAAGGGCGACGGTCGGCGATCCCACCTGCGTAATCCTGATCGACGGGGACAGGAGACCTGCATGGCTGTCAAGATCGAAGCGCCGGTACGCACCGAGCAGATCCGGCCGTTCACAGTGCAGATTCCCGAGGCGGAGCTCGACGCGTTGCGCAGGCGCATCGCGGCCACCCGCTGGCCGGAGAAGGAGACCGTCGACGACCAGTCGCAGGGCGTGCCGCTGGCCACCATCCAGGCACTCGCGCGTTACTGGGAGAACGAGTACGACTGGCGCAAGGTCGAGGCGAGACTGAACGCCCTGCCGCAGTTCCTGACCGAGATCGACGGCCTGGACATCCACTTCATCCACGTCCGGTCCCGGCACGAGGATGCGCTACCGCTGATCGTCACGCACGGCTGGCCCGGATCCGTGATCGAGCAGCTGAAGATCATCGGGCCGCTGACCGATCCGACGGCGTACGGGGCATCCGAGTCCGACGCCTTCCACCTGGTGATCCCGTCGTTGCCCGGCCACGGCTTCTCCGGCAAGCCGTCGGTGCCGGGGTGGGGGCCGGAGCATGTCGCCCGCGCCTGGACGGAACTGATGAGGCGGCTCGGCTACACCCGGTTCGTCGCCCAGGGCGGCGACTGGGGCGCGATCATCACCGACCTGATGGGGGTGCAGGCGCCGGCGGAGCTGCTCGGCATCCACACCAACATGCCCGGCGCGGTGCCACCGGACCTCGACGCGTTGTTCCAGTCCGACATCTCCGGGGCGACAAACGCGCTCGGCTCCCTGCCGGCCGGTCTCAGTGCCGAGGAGAGGCACGCCAGCGAGCAGTTGGACTTCGTGTGGAAGCACGTCGCGTACGCCCTGATGATGGCGACCCGGCCGCAGACGCTCACCGCGCTGGCGGATTCACCTGTGGGGCTGGCGGCGTTCCTGCTCGACCACGACGCCCGTAGCCTGGATCTGATCTCGCAGGCGTTCGCCGGACGTCAGGTGGGCCTCACCCGTGACGACGTCCTGGACAACATCACGCTCTACTGGCTGACGAACACGGCGGTCTCCGCGTCGCGCCTGTACGCGGAGAATCCGCTCTCCTTCTTCGCCACCAAGGGGGTCTCCGTACCGGCTGCGGTGAGCGCCTTCCCCGACGAGCTGTACCAGGCCCCGCGCAGCTGGGTCGAGCGTGCGTATCCGAATCTCGTCTACTACCACCGGCTGGACAAGGGCGGGCACTTCGCCGCCTGGGAGCAGCCGGAGGTCTTCGCCGAGGAGCTGCGCGCCGGTTTCCGGTCGCTGCGTTAGCGATGTCCTGAGTGCCGGTGGCGTCGCGGCGAGAGGTCCGTACGCCGCCCGAGTGAAACGCCGTCGACCTGGCTCCCGGCCGACGTCGGACAGCGGTAGCCCTCCAACGGGGGTGCTGCCGCTGTCCGACGTCGGTGTGCGTCTCTCGGCGCGGGCCGGGTCAGCGGCCGTCGGCGTCGTGGAGGCCGTCGACGAAGGCGGTCCAGGCCGACGGTGGGAACGTCAGCACCGGTCCGCCGCGGTCCTTGCTGTCCCGCACCGCGACATGACCGTCGAGTGTGGCGACCTCCACGCAGTTGCCGTTGCCCACACTGCGGGTGCTGGTGCGCCACTTCGCTCGGGACGGGTCGAGCGCGGTCATCGCGATCCCTTCATCGGTACTCAGGGTGATCGCGGCGACGCGATCACGTAAAGTAGCGAGAGGCCTCTTTGAGGCGGACCAGGGATGCCGCCGGATCCAGCGCCAGCTGGCGCAGCCTCTCGTGCACAAGGCTATACGAGCGCACCTGCGCAGCCTCTTCCAGTGCCAGGCCTGTCGTGAGATTTTCCAGGTAGACCACGGCGGCGTCGGCGGCGTCGGGGAACGTGAGGATCACGTACGGGGAGTTCAGTGCGGGGTGGCCGCCGGCCTCGAACGGTAGTACCTGGATTGTGACGTTCGGTAACTGAGCGACATCCTCCAAATAAGACAGTTGCCCCGCCATGACGCCTCGATCGCTAACCGGGCGTAACAACACGGACTCGTTCAACACCACCGACAGTTCGACCGGCTGATCGCCGCGCAGCACGTTCTGCCGGCGTAGTCGGGCGGCGACCTTGCGGTCGAGGTCCTCCTCGCCGGCGGTCAGGCGGTAGACCTCCCGGGCGTACGCCTCGGTCTGCAACAGGCCGGGCACCGCCTCGGCCTCGTACGTGCGCAGGGTGGCGGCCTCGGCCTCCAGGCCGACGTAGAACTCGAACCACTCCGGCAGCACGTCGCTGTAGTGCTGCCACCAGCCGCGTTGCTGCGCGCTGCGGGCGATCTCGATGAGCGCCTCGGCGTCGCTTCCGGTCACCTGGTACAGCGCCAGCGCGGCACGTACGTCGCGCGGCTTGATGCCGATCTGGGCGTTCTCGATGCGGGAAAGGTTGCTCTTGGACATGTCCAGCTGCCGGGCGGCGACATCCAGGGTCATTCCGGCGCGTTCGCGCAATTGACGTAGTTCCCGGGCGATGCGGCGGCGGCGGACAGTGGGGCTCGCGGTCACCCTCCGAGTCTGTCACGGGAAAACCTGCAGGTCGCATCAGCACGGAGTGCAACTGCCGAAAACGGGAGTTGCATTGAATGGGTCCTAGGTGCATGCTTGCCCCCGAGTTAGCGATCACAATGGACGGCGATTCGGGGGAGGACCGGTGCTCATCGCCGACGAGTTCTTCCTGATCGCGCACAACGACATCCGGGGCAAGGCGAAGCTGCATCCGGCGGCAACCGGCCTCGGTCTGGCCGGTGGCCTGCTCGGTGAGCTGATCCTCTACGGACACGTCACCGTCGCCAACGGTCAGGTCGGCGTGATCGACCGCCGCCCGCCCGCCGACGCGTTGGCGCACACCGTGCTCGACCAGCTGATCGGTGAGGCCCAGCACCAGTCGGTGCGCACCTGGCTCAGTTTCCTCGCGCAGACCGCGGTGACCGCGGTGGGGGAGCGGCTCGCCCGGGCCGGCGCGCTACGCCGGCAGGAGAGCCGCCGACTGCTGCGCACCACCGTCAGCTACGTACCGATCGACCCCAACGTGGCCGCCTGGCCGGCCACCCGGCTGCGCGCGGTGCTGGAACGCCCCGATCCGCCCAGCGTGCCTGACGCGCTGCTGCTCGGCCTCGTCGCCTCCGCCGGGTTGACCCGGGAGGTGCTGTGGAGCGCCGGCCCCCGCGCACACCACCGGCTCAATCTGATCATCCCCGCGTTGCCGGCGCCGCTGAAGGAACTCGTGGCGCACACCGAGGCCGCCGTGGGCGCGGCCGTGCTGCGCGGCATTCCCTGAGCCGGCACCCCCTACCCCTCACTCTCACACCGGAGCTCCCATGTCCTCCACAGTGACATCGCAGCGACCAAGCAACGTCTCCGAAGCGTTGGCCCGTGGCCGTCTCGGCGTACCCTCCGTGGTCTTCTTCGTCCTGTCCGCGGCGGCGCCGCTGACCGTGGTCGCCGGGGTGGTCACCACCGGCTACGGGGTCATCGGTGTGCTCGGCATCCCGCTGGCCTTCCTGGCGGTCGCCGCCGTGCTTGCCATCTTCTCCGCCGGCTACGTGGCGATGGCCCGCCGGATGGCCAACGCCGGCGCCTTCTACGCCTACGTCGCGCGTGGCCTGGGCCGCCCCGCCGGGGTGGGCACGGCCTGGGTCGCGCTGCTGGCCTACAACGCGTTGCAGGTCGGGCTCTACGGCACCATCGGCGCGGCGGCCACGCCGGTACTGGACCGGCTCTTCGGCATCACCCCACAGTGGTGGATCGTGGCGCTGGTGGCCTGGGCGCTGGTGGGGGTCCTCGGCCTGCTCCGGGTGGACATCAACGGCATGGTGCTGGCCGCGCTGCTCTGCGCCGAGATCGCCATCATCGTGCTGTTCGACCTGGGTCAGCTGAGCAACCCGGCCGCCGGTGGCGCCACCTTCGCGGCCTTCTCGCCGGACAACTTCTTCGTGCCGGGGGTCGGCGCGGTCCTGGTGCTGGCGATCCTGGGTTTCGTCGGCTTCGAGGCCTCGGTGGTGTTCAGCGAGGAGAGCAAGGACCCGAAGCGGACCGTACCGATGGCCACCTACCTGTCCGTGGCGATCATCGGCGTGATCTACGCGCTCTCCTCGTGGAGCATGACGGTCGCCGTGGGACCGGACCGCATCGTCGAGGAGGCCGGCACCCAGAGCATCGACCTGATCTTCAACCTCGCCGGGGCGCACCTGGGCGACACCGTGCTCACCATCGGCCAGGCGCTCTTCCTGACCTCGGTGCTGGCCGCCATGATCTCGTTCCACAACACGACCGCCCGGTACGCCTTCGCGCTCGGCCGGGAGCGGGTGCTGCCGGCGGCGTTCGGGCGGACCTCGCCGGTCACCGGCGCGCCCCGGGCCGCCTCGCTGGCGCAGAGCGCGCTCGGCCTGGCGGTGATCCTGCTGTACGCCGTCAACGGCTGGGACCCGGTGCTGCAACTGTTCTTCTGGCTGGGCACCAGTGGCGGCTTCGGTGTGCTGCTGCTGATCGCGACGACCGCGATCGCGATCATCGTGTACTTCGCGCGCAGCGGTGAGCAGGAGACCCTGTGGCGCCGGCTGATCGCTCCCGGCATCGCCGCGATCGCGCTGTTCGCGATCATCGTGTTGGCGGTGCAGAACTTCGCCAACCTGCTCGGCGTGGAACCCGACTCGCCGCTGCGCTGGCTCTTCCCGGCGGCGTACCCGGTCGCCGCCGCGATCGGTGTGCTCTGGGGTGTGGTGCTGCGGCGCACCCGCCCCGACACGTACGCCCGGATCGGACTGGGTGCGGAGAGCACCGCGGCGGTCGTCGGGTTGCCCCCGGCGGACACCGATCCGGTGCAGCCCACGACGGGGGTGCGGTGATGACGCAGGCGGACATCGAGCGCCTCGGCCCCACTGACGCGCGGTGGGTGGCCGAACGGATCGCCGAGGCGTTCCTGGTGCTGGACGCGACCCGGTGGCTGGTGCCGGACGAGGCCAAGCGGGAAGCGGTGCTGGCCGCCCAGTTCGAGATCGTCGTGTCGCACGCGCTGCGGCACGGGCTGGTCTTCGGCACCGCAGACCGGGTCGGCGTGGCCGTCTGGCTGCCGTCGGTCGGCGATCCGCTGCCCGAGCCGGAGGACTACGACGCCCGGCTGGCCGCCGCGTGCGGGGAGTGGACGCCCCGCTTCGCCCACCTCGACGAGCTGTTCGCGGCGAACCACCCGCATGCCGACCACCACCATCTGGCGATGCTGGCCGTGCGGCCGGACCGCCAGGGCACGGGTGTCGGGAGCGCGTTGATGCGGCACCACCATGCCTGGCTGGACGCCAACGGCGTACCGGCCTATCTGGAGGCGAGCAGCGAGACCAGCCGGGACCTGTACGCGCGGCACGGTTACCGGGTCTCCGAGCCGTTCCGGCTGCCGGACGGCACGCCGTTCTGGCCGATGTGGCGAGAACCGGGCAACAACTGAGAATGACCCCGGACACGACGATGGCCGGGCCCGCCGGCCCGGCCATCGTCGCCACCCCCTCCTAGTACGTTCCGTCGAGCTGCCCCCGCAGCTTCGTCAGTGCCCGGGCCAGCAGCCGGGACACGTGCATCTGCGAGACGCCGATCTGGTCGGCGATCTGCGACTGCGTCAGGTTTCCGTAGAAGCGCAGCGTCAGGATCTTCTGCTCGCGCTCGTCCAGCGTGGCCAGTGCCGGGCCCAGCGCCACCCGCAGCTCGGCCAGCTCGAACTCGCTGTCCTCGCCGCCGAGCATGTCGCCGAGCTCGGTCGCCCGGTCGCCGTCGCCGGTGGGCGTGGACAGCGACACCGCGTTGTAGGCGCGGGCACCCTCCAGGCCCTCCAGCACCTCTTCCTCGGTGAGCTTGAGGTGGGCGGCGATGTCGGCGACCGTCGGCGAGCGGCCGAGGGTCTGCAGCAGCGAGCTGTTGGCGTCCGAGATGGCCAGGCGCAGTTCCTGCAACCGGCGGGGGACCCGGATGTCCCAGGTGCGGTCGCGGAAGTGGCGCTTGAGCTCGCCGATGATGGTGGGGATCGCGTAGCCGGCGAAGTCGACGCCGCGCGTGGGATCGAACTTGTCGATCGCCTTGATCAGGCCGACCGCCGCGGTCTGGGCCAGGTCGTCGGTCGGCTCGCCCCGGCCGCTGTAGCGGTGGGCGAGGTGGTTCGCCAGCGGCAGCCATGCCTCGATGGCCCGGTCGCGCAGCGCGGCACGGGACGGGTGCCCGGCGGGTAGCGCGGCCATCGCGTTGAGCAGGTCGGTGGCGCTGTCGGTGAGCGCTCGCGGGTCGAGCTTCGCCGCGGTCGTCGGTGCGGTTGCCGGCTCGGTTGCCGGCTCGGTGATCGTTGGCGCGGTCATGGTGGTCCTCCCTGCACCTCGTCCGCGGATAAAGACGTGACGCTTTGGTTGGGCGCTGTTCGTACGTTCGGGAGTCACCATAGCCTGATAGTGCGGCGGAAATCTAGCCGAACGGACGATGTCTTTAAGTGATTTTAAGTCGCTAAACGACATGAATCAGACACGTGTCGGTGGTTTCGATGGCGCAAAGATGGTGACTGTCGCGTTTTCGTCCTTGTCCCGTGGACGGGACTGGACGTAGCGTCGCGGTACATCCCCTGTCCGGAGGCGCCGTGCTCGACCCTGCCGTACCCCACCTCGTGGTCAACAGCCGCGCGCTCTACTTCAGCTGGCTACCGGCGGATCCCGACGCGGTGGCCGCGCTCGTCCCGGCCGGCCTGCGACCGCATCCGGACCGGCAGGTGTTCATGAACCAGTACGTGGTCGACGACGCCGCCCAGACCTCCGGGTTCGGCGCGTACTCGCTTGCCTATCTCGGGGTGACCCTGGCCGACGTGCCCGCCCCGGACGGGGTGACCCCGGGCGGCTGGTGGACCCACTACGTGACCTCCAGCGAACAGGTCCGCGGCTACGCCCTCGCCCGCGGCGCTCCCGCCCTGGCCGGAAGCACCACCATCAGGTCGGACCACGACAAGGTGGTGGCCGAGACGGAGATCGGTGGGGTGCCGGTGATCCGGTCCCAGGCCCGCGTCGGTGAGACGGGCACCAGCATGCACAACGGTCACCACCGCTACCTCACCGCCCTGGGCGGGCAGCTGGTCAGCAGCATCTATCCGGTCGTCTCCGAACCGGTCGGCGAGTTCGAGATCGAGTCGGTGGAGTTCCTCGAACCCGAGCATCCGATCTACGCGCTGCGTCCGGAGAACCCGCTCACCATCGCCTGGGGCTATTACGCCCCGCGGTCGTCGTTCGCCTACCCGGGCGGGCTGACGGTGTGGGGCGAATTGGAGCCGTCCGGTGGCGCGACGGGGGTTTCCGCGGGCCCATACGGGTAACCCAGGGGCTGGATCGGCATACACCCCTACCTCGAGGAGGCCGCACCATGCCCGGCGAGACGACGCGCGCTGTGACCGAGCACCGCGAGCAGGCGGTGGAGGGGGAGCGGGGAGCGCTGTTGGCCGTACTGGTGATGGTGGTGCTCGGCGTGGCCGGGATATTCGCCGTTTCCTGACCAGCGGGGGCGCCCCGGTCGCATCGGGCGCCCCCATCTGTCGTCACGATCGGGTCAGGGCCGCGAACGCCCTGCATGCCGCCAGCGAGGAGTGACCCGGCACCGGCCGTGGAAGGTCGTCGGGACTGCAGTCCGGGCGCTGTTCAGGCCGGGTGCGGCGAGAACCGCAGCGCGTGCAGCGCCTGGTAGAACGGCCGGTGGTACGCCTCCAGCGCGGCCAGCCGGGGGTCGTTGTCGGGGCGTACCTCGTGGCGGGTGGTCCGGGTGGTGAAGCCGCTGCTCGCCTCCACCTCCCGGTGCCACGCCCGGGTGCGCGCGAAGGCCTGCTGCTCGCCGGGCTGCCAGCGCAGCGCCTCCGGGCGGTGCGGGAGCCCGGTCACCTGGCAGAACCGCTCGGTGGCCGCCTCCGGTGTGGCGGCCACCTCGTCGCCGTCGAGCACCAGCGGGACCTCCCCGGTGACCGCGCGGACCGCCTCGACCATGCCGTGCAGTCGTTCGAAGCCGATCTCGTCGCATTCGACCGACTGGTTCATCGCGTAGTGCGAGGCGACCACGGCGGCCGGGTCCCGGATCATGAAGGTGTTGGTGACGTCGGTGTAGAGCCGCCGGTCGCGCAGGATCTCGTCGTAGGGGTAGTCGGTGGTCTCCTTGAGGAAGACCCGCTGTCCGCTGCGCCGGCCGAGGGCGAGCAGCAGGTCGAAGAGTTCACCGATGCTGGCGGCGCGCTCGCCGTCGATGTCGAAGTGCCCCACGGCCGCCAGGTTGGAGAAGGGTTCGTGCACGACGGCCAGGTCACCGCGCTCGATCAGCATCCGCAGGAACGCCGTGGAGCGGGAGCGCGGCACCGCCCAGAGGGCGATCACCGGGGTGCCGCTCACTGGGACCAGGCGGTGGGTTGGCGGTCCCAGCGGTGCTCGCGCAGCCGGGCCAGTACCGACTCCTCCAGCGGGGGCGCGTCACTGGTGGCCAGGTTCGCGTGCACATGATGGATCTTGCGCATGCCGGGGATGACCGTGCTGACCGTCGGGTGCGCGAGGATGAACCGCAGCGCCAGCTCCGGCATGGTCATCCCGTCCGGTACGTCCTTGGCCAGCGCCTCGGCCCGCGCGACGCTGGCGGCGAGGTTCTCCGGCACGAAGTAGCTGTTGCGCCAGTCACCCTCGGGCCAGGTGCTCTCCATGGTCAGGGTGCCGGTCAGCGTCCCCTCGTCGAAGGGCACCCGGGCGATCACCGCCACGTCCAGCTCCTGGCAGAGACCGAAGAGTTCGTCCTCCGGGGCCTGGTCGAAGATGTTGTAGATCACCTGGACGGCGTCCACCAGGCCGGTACGCATCGCGGCCATGCCGTTCCACGGTTCCCAGCGGTTGAGGCTGAGCCCGATCCCGGTGACCAACCCCGACTCGCGCAGCTCCCGCACCATGTCCTGCCAGCGTGGATCCTCGGCCCAGGAGTCCTCCCAGACGTGGAACTGCAACAGGTCGATCCGCTCGACGCCGAGGTTCTCCAGGCTCTTGTGCAGGTACTCCCGGACGTGGTCGGCCGGGAAGACGTCCTCGAGCCTCGACTCCCTGGTGGACGGCCAGTTACGGTCCTTCGGCGGGATCTTGGTGGCCACGTAGAGCCGGCGGTCCGGATGCCGGCGCAGCAGCTCACCGAGGAGCACCTCGCTGTGGCCGCGGCCGTAGATCCAGGCGGTGTCGAAGAAGTTGCAACCCCCCTCGACCGCCGCGTCGAGGGCGGCGTGGCCGGTGGCGTCGTCGGCGCCGCTCCAACCCCCCTCGCCACCGGCGATGCCCCACATGCCGTAACCGACGTCACTGACCGACCAGCCCAACCGACCGAACCTGCGGTACTGCACGGACCTCTCCTGTCCTGTCGCTGCCTTCGATGGTGGTGCGGGACCGGGCCGGGCGCCGGTGACGTGCCGTCAGCGCAGGCCGACGATCGGCTCGCGCCACCGGTTGCCGCCGGTGCCGAAGCGGGTCTGCTGGTCGTGGCCGACCCCGGGGGCGTCGATGCCGGCGACCCGGGCGGTGCCCCGGTGCAGGACCAGCCGAACCGTGGCGGTGGCCGGGCGGACCAGCTCGTCGATCGCCGCGCGGGCGGCCGCCGCGACCGGACTGGCGTAGCGGGCCTCGTAGACCGCCGCGCCGAGCACCGGCCCGAGCGACTGGTAGAGCCCTCGGGCGTGCGGATCGAGGCAGACCTCCAGCACCCGCTGCCAGGCGGTGTCGAGGATCTCCAGCCCGGGTGCCTCGTAGACGCCCCGGCACCGGGTGCCGATGATCCGGCGTTCCACCACGTCGCGCAACCAGACGCCGTGCCGGGCACCGAGATCCCGGGCGGTACGCAGCACGTCGACCGGGTCGGGACCGCTGCCGTCGACATCGGTGACCCGGCCGGCGTCGAAGCTGACCGCGACCGTCTCGGCCTGTGCCGGTGCCTCGCTCGGATAGACGCTCCAGCGGGGTGTCAGGCTGCCGGCGTCGACCGGGGTGGCCAGATCCTCCAGGGCCGAGGACTCGTGCGACGCGCCGGCGAGGCAGGCGTCGGTGGAGCGGTCGGCGTCGCTGCCCCGGTCGAGGAAGAAGCCGGCGTCTTTGACCGCGTTGAGCATGGCGCCCCGGCCGGCGGCGAAGCGCTCGAGGGCGTCCGGGTCGGTCCAGGGGGCGTAGACCCGAAGGTCGGGGGCGAACTCCCGAGCGTACGCGGCGAAGCGACGCTGGTCGTTGCCGCCGCCCACGCAGCCGTGCGCGAGCACCGTGCAGCCGTCGGCCCGCAGCACCGGGGTCAGCTGCTCGACGAGGACGAGCCGGGCCGCACCGGTGGTGTTCCAGTAACCGCCGTCATGTCGCGCCTGGTAACGCAGCAGGTCGAGACCGATCTCGGCCATCCGGGGGCGCAGGTCGACGACGCTGGCCGGCAGGCCGGCGTCGCGCAGCGAGGCGACCAGGTCGGCGATCTCGTCCGGGTCGCTCTGTCCCAGGTCGGCGACGTAGTGGTGACTGGCCACGCCCTGCTCCCGTAGCCACACACCGAGGGCCAGACTGGAGAGGCCACCGGCCTGGAAGACGCCGACGCGTTGGTCGGCGAGGTCCCCGTGTCGCATGTGTTCGGTGCCTCTCGTCATTGGGCAGCACTGCCCGTTAGGGCTCCTGGCAGGGCCGGCACACCCTAGCAACCTGATCCGTCACTCATCAAGGACTGTCGCGACAAGCTGGTCTATGTTAAAAACGTAACTCGATTTGCGTAAATCGAATCCGAGCCGACGATCGGCAACCATTATTTCGGTCATATCACACCCAGATCCACTATGGCCTGACGATTCCCAGTGAATCGCCGGTCCTCGACCGTGCGCGCTGGCGACACCTGCCGGCGGCACGGCAGAAGGGACGAGCGTTGGACGCCCGATCATCCGCACCACGACCCGCCGCTACGCTCCGGGCCGGTCTCGGGCCCATCCTGCCGGTGCCGGCCGAAAGCTCGGTCATCGACCTCTTCGAGGCCACGGTGGCGCGGACCCCGGACCGGCCGGCCGTCCGCTTCCGCGACCAGACCCTCACGTTTCGCAAGCTCAACCAGCATGCCGAGGCGCTGGCCGAGAGTCTGGTCGAGCGCGGGGTGGGCGTCGGTGACTTCGTCCCGCTGGTCATCGCCGAGGGCGTCGAGTTTCCGATCGGTCTGCTGGCGGCGATGAAGGTCGGTGCCCCCTTCGTGCCGGTCGACCCGGGCTGGCCGGCGTCCCGGCTCGCCGAACTCTTCCGTCAACTCTCGCCCCGGGTCGTCCTCGCCGTGGCCGCCACTGCACCGGCACTGGTCGGCCTCGGCACCGCCGACCATGTTCTGATAATTGACCGCACACAATTGGTGAGCGGAACTCCGACCGGCCCACGCCCCGGCCCGGACGACCTGATTTACGGGTATTTCACCTCCGGCTCCACCGGCACTCCCAAATGCGCACTGAACAGACATCGGGGTCTGGTCAACCGGCTCGCGGCAATGTCACACCACTTCGGTGACGGCGCCGAGCAAATCGTGTTGCAGAACAGCAAGCCGACCTTCGACTCCTCGATGTGGCAACTGCTCTGGCCGTTGACCACCGGCGGTCAGGTGGTCCTGCCCGACCGGCAGGGCATCCTGGACCTGGAGCAGACCTGCCACATCCTCGGCCGGTACGCGGTGACCATCACCGACTTCGTCCCCTCGGTGCTCGGCGCACTGGTCAGCCTCCTCGAACTCCGGGCCGACCTCTGCGCCGAACTGGCCGGTCTGCGCCGGATGCTGATCGGTGGCGAGGAAGCCAACGGTGCGGTGCTCGACCGCCTCTGGAAGCTCCTGCCCGACCTGCGGGTGACCAACACCTTCGGCCCGACCGAGTGCTCGATCGGCTCCGTCTTCCACGAGATCACCGAGGTCACCGGCCGAATCCCCCTCGGCACCGCCATCGGCAACACCGCCGCCGTGGTGCTCGACGACGCACGTCGCCCAGTGCCCCCGGAGACCGTCGGCGAGATCTACATCGGTGGCCTCTGCGTCGGCGCCGGCTATCTCGGTGATCCGGAGCGCACGGCCCGGGCCTTCGTGCCCAACCCGTTCCCCGAGATCGCCGGTGACCTGCTCTACCGCACCGGGGACCTGGGTCACCACACCCCGGACGGGCTGCTGATGTTCGACGGCCGCCGCGACGACCAGGTCAAGGTCGGCGGGGTCCGCATCGAACTGGCCGAGGTGGAGCGGGTCCTCGCCGCGCACCCGGCGGTACGTGGCGCCGCGGTGATCGTCCGGGGCGAGGGCGACGCCCGGTCCCTGGCAGCCTTCGTGAGTCTGCGGTCCGACGAGTCCCACACCGTCACCCCGGCCACCCTGGTCGACTGGCTGCGGGCGTCGCTGCCCCCGGAGACCGTGCCCCGGGCGGTGACCGTGGTGGACGAGATTCCGCTGACCCCACACGGCAAACTCGACCGGCGCGCCCTGGAGCAGATGGCCCGGACGGCCGCCGGCAGTGCTCCGGTGGAGGCGCCCGGCAGCCCGGCGGAGGAGCTGGTCGCCTCGGCCTGGTGTGAGGTGCTCGGCCGCGCCGAGGTCTCGGTCAGCGTGCCCTTCGCCGACTACGGCGGCACCTCGCTGCTCACCCACCAGCTCGCCGCACTGCTCGGCCTGCGCCAGGCCCGTCCGGTGTCCCTGGCCCACCTGCTGGCGGCCGACACCGTACGGGCCCAGGCCCGGCTGCTGGGTAGCGGGCAGAGCGACACCGGCGCAGCGGTGGATCTCGCGCTGCTGGCCCGCGACGCCGACCCGAGCGACCTGGTCGGTGCCGGCGTGCCGCCGGCACCGACGCTGGCCCGACAGCTGCTGCTGACCGGGGTCACCGGTTTCGTCGGCGCGCACGTACTGGCCGAGTTGGTGACCCGGCCGGAGGTCGAGCTGCACTGCCTGGTCCGGGCGGCCGATCCGGCTGCCGGAGCGGCCCGGCTGGTGGCGGTGCTGCGGGCGTACGGGCTGACCGACGCGCTCACCGCCCTGGAGCACGCCCTGGTGCAGGGGCGGGTCCGGGTGGTCACCGGTGACCTGGGCGCACCGCTGCTCGGCCTCGACGACACCGCCTTCCGGGCCCTGGCCGGCGCGGTGGACGCGGTGGTGCATGCCGGTGCACTGGTCAACTTCCTGCGCGACTACGGCGCCCACCGGGGCCCCAACGTGTTCGGCACCGGTGAGCTGGTCCGGCTCGCCGCCGCCGGATCCGGCTGCCGGCTGCACGTGCTCTCCACGTTCAGCGTCTTGTCCGCCGCGGCGCGCGGCACGTCCGGGACGCCGATCGGCCCGGACCGGTTGCCCGGACTGGACGAGCCGCTCCCGCCGGGCGGGTACGACCAGTCCAAGCTGGTCGCCGAGCACCTGCTGGAGCGGGCCCGCGGCTTCGGGGTCGACGCGGTGGTCTACCGGCTCGGCGAGATCTGGCCGCACCGTCGGATCGGGCTGCCGAACCGGGCGTCACTGGCGCACTCGGTGGTCTACGCGGCGGCGCGTACCGGGGTGGTCTTTCCGACCGGGGCGCGCACCGACCACCTGCCGGTGGATCTGCTGGCCGGCTGTCTGGCCGACGCGGTCCTCGGTGCGGCACCTGCGGCCGGCGGCACGGTGCACCTGCTCCGACCCGGTGGTCTCGGGTACGCGGAGATCTTTGCCCGGCTGGCCGAGGCCGGTGCCGAACACCTCGGCTACGCCGAGTTCCGGGCCCGGCTGAGCGCGCTGGCGGCGTCCGGCGACGCGGACGAGCGGCTGGTCCGGGTGGCGATGCTGTTGCCGGCGCCGCAGGGCACCGACCCGGTCGCCCCGGCCAGCTTCGACCGTCTCTTCACCGACAGCTCCGCGCACTTCACCTCCAGTGAGCCGGCCGGGCAGGCCTTCGCGGCCGGTTCCCCGTTGGCGGACCTGGCGGCGTTTCTTGATCGGTTGGATGTGGCAAGGTAGTGCCTTTCTTCGGAACCTCCGTTCACTGTGGTTGGTGTCTGTGCTGATCGATCCTGGCCTGTTGGCCGTCTTCCTCGTCGCGGTGCTGGTCATCTGCGTGACGCCCGGCCCGGACATGCTCTACATCCTGGCCACCTCGGTCAGCCAGGGCATCCGGGCCGGGTTGGTGGCGTCGGTCGGCATGTCCCTGGGCATGCTGGTGCACACCGTGCTGGTCTCGCTCGGCCTGGCGGCACTGATGGCTGCCGTGCCGGTGCTCTTCGACGTGATCAAGTACGTCGGTGCCGCCTACCTGGTCTACATCGGTGTCCGGGCCTGGTTGGACTCCTCGTCGGCGTCGGAGGTCCAGGAGCGTGCGGTAGTGCCGCTGCGTACGGTGCTCTGGCGTGCCACCATGACGAACCTGCTCAACCCCAAGATCGTCCTGTTCTACCTGGCCTTCCTGCCGCAGTTCGTCGATGCCGACGCCGGGGGCGCGGGTGCGCAGCTGCTGGTGCTGGGGCTGCTCTTCGTGCTGGTGGGGCTGCTGGTCGACTCGGTGATCGCGCTCGCCGCCGGTCGGCTGGGGGAGTGGCTGCACCGGCGGCACCGGGTCGACAAGCTGCTCAACCGGATCGCCGGCACGGTCTTCGTGGCCCTCGCCGCCCGCCTGGTCTTTCTCTGATCCTCCACCGGTACCGCATGGCCTCGCCCTCACGGTACGGGTGCGCCCGGCAGAGCGCGCTGTGACCGAGCACCGCGAGCAGGCGGTGGAGGGGGAGCGGGGAGCGCTGTTGGCCGTACTGGTGATGGTGGTGCTCGGCGTGGCCGGGATATTCGCCGTTTCCTGACCAGCGGGGGCGCCCCGGTCGCATCGGGCGCCCCCATCTGTCGTCACGATCGGGTCAGGG
>NZ_PNOZ01000104.1:0-18007 GCF_002879555.1 Verrucosispora sp. ts21
AGCCCTCATCTCCGGGCCGGATCGATCAGCGCACCCCGCTCAACTTCGAAGAGCCTTCATCCCACCACGAGTGGTCGGGGTACGTCATCTGCGAAAAACGATCTACGTTCACGACAGCCCCATCGACGGAGGGAAGTGAGAGCAGCATAACGAACAGTCATCGTTCGGCCACCCCCGCTCGCCGCCGCACTAGTCAAGGCGACTAGTCGCGCTAGTCGTCAGGATCAGCCCGAACTACTCCGGACAGCCTGACCCGTCGCGCGGGTTCCCTATCACCGGCACCGGTTGCCATGGTCAATGCGCTTCCACGTTGGTGCCGACGCCCTTATTGGCAAGGGACTCGTCGCGGAGGCCACGAACAAGCCGGCGCAGTATCCGTGCCTCTTCGTCGGGCAACAGGACGCTGCGTCCAATCGGTCACGTGCGCAGCCGGTGTCGGGGAGGGGCCCGGCCGCGCATCTCTCGCAGAAGGGTGATGGCAGTGCGCATCAAGTGGTTCGTACCGGCCAACGCCGACCACCCGTTCCCCCCGTTCGGCCTCCACCCCACCCGCCGCGTCTCGGCTTCCACCCGCCCGAGTGATCAAGAGGTTTTGGTTGCCGAGGGGCACCCCCGAAGGCCAAAACCTCTTGATCAACCCCGAAACGGCGGGGGCGGCGACCAGGGCAGGCAATCCGACCAGAGCGGACGGCAGGAGGTGGAGCATGGGGCGGGCGGTGCCTGAGGTCGCGGCGGGGACGCTGCTGCGGCTCGATCCGGGTGACTGGTCGTACGGCCGCGACCTGACCCCCGGCACCCCCGTGGCCGTCACCGTCGTCTGCGTCCGTGACCTACCGAATCGGGCGGACGAGTGGGTGTGGGTGCTCGGTCACCGGCCGGAGTGCGACTACCCGCACGTCGACCGGCATCCGCCCTGCATGGAGGTGCGGGTCAAGGTCGCTGCGCTGCATGACCAGAGGCGGGCGAGGTGACCGGCACAGACGAGAGCGACCGGGATGTGGATCGCTTCGAGTCCGCGCGAAACACCGTGCTCCAGCACCGCAACGAGCGCACCTGCTTCCACTGTCAGGGCGACGGGTGCGGGCAGCACACCTGGGCGATCGAGGAACTCGGTCGCCATCCCGGCGGCCGAAAGCTCCTTCGGCAGCTCGGGTTTCCCATCGACGATTCGACCGAGGAAGGCCAGCCGCGGTGAACAGCACACCCCACGGCGACCACCATGCCCCACACCTGCGCGAGCATCCGACGCCGGTCGAGCCGGCCCGGCCGGTGCGCGCCGTCGGCAGCGCCGCGATGCCGAGCACCGTACGGCTCGCCGACGAGTTCTTCTACCTGGCGCACGACGACCAGACCGGCCGGTCGCGGCTGTTCGAGTCGGCGACAGCGTACGGTCTCGCTGCCGCGCTGCTCGCCGAGCTGTACGGCGAGGGCCGGGTGACCTTCGAGGGCCGCCGCCTGCGGGTGACCAACACTGTCCCGCCGAAGGACTGGCTGCAACACCTCGTCCTCGATCGCCTGGTCGCGGAGCCGCGTCACACCGAGACCCGTACCTGGTTGGCGTATTTCGCCACCGCCGCCTACCAGCAGGTGGCCACCCGGATGTGGCAGCTCGGGCTGCTCCGCCAGCAGCAGGTCGGTCGGCTGTGGCGGCAGCGCACCGTCTACGTACCGGCGGACATGAACACGGCCGCCTGGTCGTGGGCCCGGCTCTCCTTCCAGCTGCGCAACCACCAACGCCTCAACGCCTTCGACGTTGCCCTCGCCGGTCTGGCGATGCACACCCAGCTCGATCCGATCCTGCTCGACGGCACACCCCACGCCGTGCGTGCGTTCCTGCGCCAGCAGGTCGAGCAGGCCCCGCCACCGCTGCGGGACCTGCTCGCCGACCTCGGTGCCGTCGTCGGCAGCGCCGTACTGAGCCACCGCACCACCTGACCGTCCTGCATTCATCCCTTCTCGTCGAGAGAGAACCCATGTCCCACTCGAAACCCGACACCGTCTCCGCCGTCCTCGCGCGCGGGCGGCTCGGTATCCCGTCGGTGGTGTTCTTCGTGATCGCCGCCGCCGCACCACTCACCGTCGTCGCAGGCGGCGCGACCACCGGGTACGCCGTCACCGGAGTCACCGGCATCCCGGTGTCCTATCTGCTGGTGGCGGCCGTGCTCGCGTTGTTCGCGGTCGGCTACGTGGCGATGTCCCGCCGGATCGTCAACGCGGGCGCCTTCTACACCTACGTCACCCGAGGGCTCGGTCGCCCGGCCGGTGTCGGCGCTGCCATGGTCGCGCTGCTCGCCTACAACGCCATGCAGATCGGGCTCTACGGTGGGGCCGGCGCGGTCACCGCCCAGTTCCTCAACGACCGGTACGGCGTCGGCCTGACCTGGTGGAGCTGCGCCCTCGCGGTGTGGGCGGTCGTCGCGGTGCTCGGCGTCGCCCGGATCGACCTCAACGGTCGGGTCCTCGCCGTCGTCCTGGTCGCCGAATGCGTCGTCGCCCTGACCTTCGACGCCATCATGGTCACCCACCCGGCCGACGGGACGGTCAGCTTCGACACCCTCGCCCCCTCGCACGTCTTCGCCGCCGGCATCGGCGCGGCGCTGGTCACCGCGATCACCGGGTTCGTCGGTTTCGAGGGCACCGTCGTGTTCAGCGAGGAGACCAAGGACCCACGGCGCACCATCGCCCGCGCCACCTACATCGCGGTCGCCGTCACCGGCCTGCTGTACGGGCTGTCCGCCTGGGCGATGTCGGTGGCCACCGGCCCGGACCGCATCGTGGCGGCGGCCCGCGCCGACGGCACCGACCTGATCTTCAATCTGGTGTCGCCGTACCTGGCCGACAGCATCGTCACCGTCGCCCGGGTCCTGTTCATCACGTCGCTGTTCGCCGCGCTGCTCTCGTTTCACCACACCGTGGCCCGGTACCTGTTCGCGCTCGGCCGGGAACGGGTGCTGCCCGCCGTGTTCGGTCGCACCAGCCGGCGTACCGGTGCCCCGAAGGTCGGTTCCCTCGTCCAGAGTGGGCTCGCCTTCGCCGTGCTGGTCGGCTATGCCGTGGCCGGGGCCGATCCGATCGTGCACCTGTTCTTCTGGGTCACCGTCACCGGTGGGCTCGGGGTGCTGATCCTGATGACGGTCACCTCCGCCGCCGTGATCGGTTTCTTCGCCCGCAGCACGCACACCGAAGGACCATGGCGCTCACTTATCGCACCGGGCCTGGCCACTGTCGCGCTGGGCGGGATCCTCACCGTGACGCTGCGGGAGTTCGCCACGCTGCTCGGCGTCGCGCCGGACTCGCCGCTGCGTTGGACGTTCCCCGCCGCGTACGCCGCCGTCGCGCTGCTCGGCATCGCATGGGCGCTGGTCCTGCGCACCACAAACCCCGAGGTGTACGCCGCAGTCGGCCTGGGCGCGGACCGTGACACCGGCCCCCGGCTCGCCCCCGACACCGTCCGCCAACCCGCCTGACCAGGGAGCTGCCGTGACCGTCAGCAATCACGATCTGCTCGTCCGCCCCGCCACCGCCGCCGATGCCGGGCCGCTGATCGGCGTCCTCGCCGAGGCGTTCCACGAAGGTCCGCTCGCCGACTGGCTCATTCCCGATCCGGCCGACCGGCGGACCGTCTACTACCGGTATTTCAAGGACGCCGTGTATCACGGGCTGGAGCACGGGCAGGTCTACACCACAGGCGACCAGAGGGCCGTCGCGATCTGGTACCCCCGCCTCGAACCCGCCCCGGTCGACACCCGCAGCCGCCTGGCCACGTTGGAACACATCGCGGGCCCGTACGCCCCGAAGTTCGTGCTGCTGGAGGAGATGTTCGACGCCTTCCATCCCGACGAGCCGCACCACTACCTCGCCTACCTGGCCGTCGACCCGACCCGGCAGAACCGGGGCATCGGCGCCGCGCTCCTCGCCGACCAGCACCGTCGTCTCGACCAGCTCGGCCTGCCGGCGTACCTGGAAGCCAGCAACATGCGTAACCGGCGGCTCTACCTCCGCCTCGGCTACCACGCCGGCCCCACCATCGTGCTGCCCACGGAAGGGCCGGTGATCTGGCGGATGTGGCGGGGTGCCCCCGCCAGTGGTGGTCGGAGCCCGTTCCCGCGCACCAGGCCGCACCGGCGGTCACTGTGACCGCCGCCCTGCGTTTCGTCACCTACAACATGCTCGACCTGACCCTGAGCGCCAACAGCGTCCGGGAGGCCAACCGGCAGCGGCGGGTCATCGACACCATCCGCAGCCTCGAACCGGACGTCATCGCCGTCCAGGAACTCAGGAGCCCACCCGCTAGCGCCGCCCGCCTCGCCGCGGAACTCGCCGACCGCACCGGCCTGACCAGCACCGTCGCCACCAACGGGAGCGCCCGCGCGATCCACGCCGTCGCCGTCGGCGACCACACCGTGCACACGGCGCTGCTCTGGCGGCCCGGCCTCACGCCGCTACCGCACACCTTCCGGGCCTACAGCCCCGCCGTCCACTACGACGGCGGGTGGCGCGGCCTCGGCTACGGCTCCATGGTGCGGCTGGCCTTCCGGATCGACGGCCAGCCGATCACGTTCGCCTCCTACCACGCCCCCGCCTACGGCCGGCACCGCCGCATCGACCAGGCCGAAGCGGTCCTCGCCGCCCTCACCCGCCCCCACGAACTGGCCCTGATCGGCTCCGACTTCAACTCGATCGGTGCTGCCCGCGCCAACGGCGCCGACTACGACCCCGACCCCTACACCGGTCGACCCTGGTGGCCCGACCTCGTCCACCAGTGCCACGAACCGACCCACCCCAGCCAACGGCACCGCGCCGACCGTCGACCCGCGCAGGCCTGGGAAGCCGGCGGTCTCCACGACGTCGCCGCCGCCACCCGCAGCCCGTGGAAGGCCACCACCGGGCACTGGCCCACCTGCCCCTACGGCATTCGGGGCATCGCCCGGCGCGTCGACACCATCCACGCCACCCAGCCGGTTCTCCGGGCGGTCAGGTCGCTCACGGTCGTCGACAACCCCACCACCCGCGCCGCCAGCGACCACCTACCCGTCACCGTCGACCTCGACCCGCGCAAGCTTGCCGTCAACCCTGGTGAGCCCGCACGGCAAGGCGGCCAGCGTGGCAGGTGATCAGGCACCGGACAGTGTCGGGAAACGGTCGCGGTCGGAACCAATCAGCGGACGGTGTGCCGGCGCGACGTCATCGCGCCGGGCTGATGCCGGTGATGGCCAGGTCGAGCAGGCGGGCGGCTGCGGCGGCGGGGTCGGGGTGGTGGGTGGTGGCCAGTGCGATGCCGGTGATCAGCGTGAGCAGGTCGTCGATCGTCACGCCTGGTGCGAGGGCGCCGGCGGCGGACGCGCGCCGTACCAGTGGCTCGCCTGCGGCGGTGAGTTGCGCGCAGGCGCAGTAGACGTGGGTGTCGTCGGGGCCGGCCACCCGGTCGCGATTCAGTGCCTCGGCCAACCCGCTGATGGTGGTGGCAGAGGCGATGACGGCCTTGAGCCATTCCAGCAGCGCGGCGCGTGGGTCGGCGCGGTCGGTCCGGTCTGCGGCGTGCGTCGCGAGGGCCTCGACGCGCTCGCGGAAGACCGCCGCCAGCAGTGCGTGGCGGCTCGGGAAGTGCCGCCGTACGGTGCCGGAGCCCACGCCGGCGACGCGGGCGATCTGCTCCAGGGACGCGTCAGCGCCGTGTGCGGCAACCTCCTGCACCGCGACGGCGAGCAGGCGGGCGTAGTTGCGCCGCGCGTCGGCGCGCTGCGCAGCGGTCATGGTCTCTCACCTCCGAGGTTGCTAAGTGGCGGGGCCCGCCGTATCTTACCGAAGTAGAAACGGCGGGCCACGCCGTTTAGTGAGAGGGGCCTCATGTCCAACGAACCCGCACCCGTTCTGGTCGTCGGCGCCACCGGGCGACAGGGCGGTGCGACCGTCCGCGCGTTGTGCACAGCGGGCGTACCCGTCCGGGCGCTGGTCCGTGACCCGGAGACCGACCGGGCGCGCGACGTCGCCGCGCTCGGCGCGGATCTGCGGACCGGTGACCTCAACGACCGTGACTCCCTGACGGCGGCCGCGACGGGTGCCCGCGCGGTCTTCTCGGTCCAGATGCCCCAGATGAAGGGGGAGTCGCTGGACTTCGACGGCGAGGTGACCCAGGCCGTCAACCTGATCGAGGCGGCACGTGCCGCAGGTGTGCCACAGTTCGTGCACACGTCGGTCTCCGGTGCCGGGCAGCACGTCGAGGCCCCCGGCTGGGGTGAAGGTCGGTGGGAGGGCCTGCGGCCCTACTACGACGCCAAGACCGCTATCCAGGATCGGGTACGCACGGCCGGCTTCACGCACTGGACGCTGATCAAGCCGGGGTGGTTCATGGAGAACTTCCTGCCCTCGATGGCCTATCTGCTTCCCCGCGGCGTCGAGGGTGGGCTGGTGACCGTGCTGCGGCCCGAGACCCGGTTGTCCCTGGTCGCGGTCGACGACATCGGTCGGGCGGCCGCGGCGGCTGTCGCGGCACCGGCGCGCTTCCACCAGGTCGAGCTGGAGTTGGCAAGCGACTACCGGACGATGGCCGAGATCGCCGACATCATGTCGCGCGCCCTCGGTGTGCCGCTGACCGCGCCGAGGATGACCGACGAGGAGGCGTTGGCGGCCGGTATGCCGGCCTTCGGCGCGGTTTCGCACCGCTTCGTGGAGGTGGCCGGGCAGCCTGCCCGGCCGGAGTTCGCCCGGGACCTCGGCATCCCGCTCACCTCCTTCGAACAGTGGGCCGCGCAGTACCTGTCCGACCGAGTGCGGCCGAGCGGCGAGAAGGACCCGGGCCACGATCCGGGCCACGACTCGGGCCGCCAGGCCGCCACGCCGGCCAGCGCGGCCGGTTGACCCGGTGATCGACTCCGTTACGCCGAAACGGCGGCTTCCCACCGCCCCACACACCGCCGTTTCGGCGAAACGGCGGGAGTCAGCGAAGCTCTACCGGAGGCGTCGGTACTGGCGGGGTCCTGTCGGTCGGGAGTGTGGAGTCAGATCGCGTGGATCGTGATGAGGTCTTCGAGTCCTGCAAGGTCGTCAGCGTTGCGGGTGTACACGGCCGCGTCATGGGCGTGTGCAGTTGCCGCGATGAGCAGGTCCATCACCCTGGCTCGCGGCTGGCGGCCGGTCTCGACGACGCGTGCCGCCAATCGTGCATAGCTGTCGGCGATCGCCTCGTCGATGGGCAGCGGATCAAATCGACGTTGAATGGCGCTCAATCGCGCCAACCGGAGCGCCCTCGCCTCAGCGGATTTCGCGACCAGGACACCGAACTGAAGTTCGGCGAGGCTGGCGACGCTGATAGCCAGTTCCCCGGGAATCGGAGTCACATCGTTGGCGATAAGGATGCTGGTGTCGAGGATGCCGCGACTCACCGCTCAACCCACGGATCGGTGACGGCGTCGTCGAGCAGGTCCCGATCACTTGCCCACCCCGGGTCTGTGGGTTGGTCGAAAACGCCGGCAAGGTCGTCCCACTCACGCCAGGTTCGAGGACTGACCGGGCCCAGCACGGCTGCTGGGCGCCCGGCGACAGTGATCGTCACCCGTTCGCCCCCCTGCGCGCGACGAACCAGGTCGCTTGCGTTCTGCCGCATCTCCCGCAGCCCAACCTCGTACATACAGCCAACGTAGCACATGTGCTACCTGTTGTCGGTGCATCCCAAGCGCAGGGCTCGGGATGCCGAGGAATGCGTGCTGGACACTAGCGACCATCTACCCGGGCGCGCCCGCGCGGCATGTCGGCCAGCGGGGGAGTTGATCAGATCATCTTCCAGCGCTTGCGGGGCGGGCGGACCGTCACGTCACCGAAGACGACGCGGCAGCGCACCTCGACGACCGGACCGCCGGGGGTGGCTGGGCCGCTCATCTTGGACTTCTTGTCGCCGAAGACCGCGGAGCCGGTGAGCCGGACCTCGGTGCCCTCCGGTACCACGATGGTGATGCTGCCGAAGATCACGTTCGCGTCGACGGTGGTCACCTGCCGGGGCAACTGGGCCTCGTGCAACTCGATCCGGCAGTCACCGAAGACGGCCCGTGCCTCGATGTGCTCCGGCACCGGCCATGCGCCCTTGCGTACGTCGCTGCCGAAGACCGCCATCAGCTTCTCCGACGTCGGCGCGAGTTGTCCGCCCGGCCGAGCGGGGGAGCGGCCGGGCGCTCCCGGCAGATCCGTGGTGAGCCGGGCCAGCTCACCCCGGGTCTGTGCGGCGTGGGCCGCACCGACCCGCTCGGTGTATTCGTCAAGGGTGAGCCGGCCCTCGGTGGTGGCCTTGCCGAGCAGTTCCACGACCTCCTCGCGCTCCCGGTCGGAGACGCGCAGCCGGTCATCGTCGTTGTGCCGTTCCCACTCCACGAGGCGAGCCTACTGGTGCCCCGCACCCGCCTCACCAGCCGCTGCTGGCGTCGGCGGGCACGGAGTCAGCAGGTGCCGGCGGGCACGGAGTCAGCAGGCGTCGGTGGGCACGGTGTCAGCAGGCGGTGGGCACGGTGTCAGCAGGCGGCGGTGCCGACGAGCAGGTTGCCGTGCGGGATGGTGATCGGTCGGCGGGGGGCCGGCAGGCCGACGGCGGGACGACGGGCCTGCGCCGGAGCGTGTTCGCGGCGGGCGACGGCGTAGGCGTGGGCGGTGCGGGCGGCGATGGTGGCCCAGCCGTACCGCCGGCCGACCATGCTGCGGGCCAGCCGGGCGACCCGGCGGGCGAACACCTCGTCGCCGATGAGCTGGCCGACCGCGCCGGCCAGCGCCGGTGGGTCGCTGTGCGGGAAGGTCACCCCGGTGACGCCGGGCTCGACGATCTCGGCCAGCCCGCCGGTACGGGCCACGGCCAGGGGGGCGCCGGCCGCCGCCGCCTCCAGGGCCACCATCCCGAACGGCTCGTAGAGACTCGGTACGACCGTCGCGTCGGTAGCGCCGAGGACCGCCGGCAGCTGGGTGTTGTCGAGAAAACCGGCGAAGCGTACGGTCCCGCCGAGCCCGAGTTGCCGGGTCCGCTCCTCCAACTCACCCCGGTACGGCCCATCCCCGGCGATCAACACCCGCAGCCCCGGATGCCGGTCCCGCAGCTGTGGCACGGCGTCCACCAGGTGCTGCACGCCCTTCTCGTAGACCAGCCGGCCGGCGTACCCGATCAACGGGCCGTCGCCGGCGAAGCGGGCGCGGGCCGAGGCGACCGCGCGGGGGCGGGCCCGCCAGGCCCGGTCGTCGACACCGTTGGGCACCACCGCCACCTTCTCCTGCGGCACCTCGAACAGGGTGGTGACCTGGTCACGCATGTAGCCGGAGCAGGCGATCAGGCGGGTGGAGGCGTTGCTGAGCCAGTGCTCGACACCGTGGATGGTGCGGTTCATCTCCTCGGGCAGCCAGCCCTGGTGCCGACCGGCCTCGGTGGCGTGCATGGTGGTCACCAGCGGCAGGTGCAGGTACTCGGCCACCGTGATGGCGGTGTGCGCGACAAGCCAGTCGTGGGCGTGGACGACGTCGAACTCGGCCGTGTCGGTGGCGTGCAGCGCGGCCCGGGTCAGCGTGTGGTTGAACGCCATCGTCCAGGCCAGCAGCGATCCGGTGGCCAGCGGGAAGGTGACCGGATCCTCGGCGGCCCGCACGATGCGTACGCCGTCGACGTGTTCTTCGAGCGCTGCCCCGTCGGCGTGGCGGGTGACGACGGTGACCTCGTGGCCGGCGGCGGCCAACGCCACCGACAGGGCGTGCACGTGCCGACCGAGGCCGCCGACGAGGACCGGCGGATACTCCCAGGACAACATCAGCACCCGCTGCGGACGGACGGGGTTGATGTCGATCACGTCGGCGTTCGTTGACATACGCGCCCCCTTTGAGTTGTCTGCGCGCAGCCTCGTTCCGCCCCCCGGCGGGCGGTGCGTCGCTGGCGCGGCCGGACCACGACCCATCCTGCTGGCAGCCAGATAACCAGCGGAGACATCCCGGTTGCGGGGCTGTAAAGCCGGTCGGTACTCCTGATCACATCGTCAGGAACGGGCGGGATGCGACATTGCGACCAGCTCTGCGACAGCTGTAGAAGTGAGCGGCCCGCACCTCCCACAACTGTCTGATGACCTGCCACGGCCCGGTTCGTAGGTTCTATTCGGACACAGCACCGAGGGGCTCGTGGTCCGTGCGTCAGGACCGGCGTGCGGCGGTCAGCACCCGGTGCCTGGAAGGAGAAACACGATGCGAACCACGAGGCGATGGTGGGGCACGGCGGTGGCCGTCACGGTGGCCGCGGCCATGCTGCCCGTGACCCCCGCGACGGCGCGGCCCCCGAAGGCTCCTGCGGGACTGGTCATCGCGGACGGCGTCACCCAGCCGGCCTTCGGCTACGCCGACGCGATCCGTGAACGGATCTTCGTCACCTCCGACGTCGACAGCGACGCCGACGGCGCGCTCGACGTCGTGGCGATGGACATCATCCGCCCGAAGGCCAGCGACGCCGGTCTGCGGGTGCCGGTGATCATGGACGCCAGCCCCTACTACTCGACCCAGTGCCGAGGCAACGACAGCGAGTGCAAGGTCGACCTGGACGGCGACGGCCTGCTCGACCGGTGGCCGCTGTTCTACGACAACTACTTCGTGCCGCGTGGTTACGCGGTCGTGCTGCTCGACATGATCGGCACCAACAACTCCACCGGCTGCCCGACCAGCGGTGGTCGCCCGGACAACGTCAGCGCGCCGGTTGCCATCGACTGGCTCAACGGTCGCCGTAAGGGTGTCGACGCCGACGGCAACGAGGTCGTCGCCAAGTGGCACAACGGCAAGACCGGCATGATCGGCAAGTCGTACGACGGCACCCTGGCCAACGCGGCCGCCGCCAGCGGCGTCAAGGGCCTGACCACCATCGTGCCGATCTCGGCCATCGCCAGCTGGTACGACTACTCGCGTAGCAACGGCCTGGTGACCCGGGCCAACAACTACTCGGGCAGCCTGTCCAACACCGTCACCAACCCGAGCCGTCGGGCCTACTGCGCCCCGGTGCGCACCCAGCTCGGCCAGGACGGCGACGACGTCACCGGCGACTACAACGCCTACTGGGCGGAGCGGGACTACCTGCCGGACGCCAAGAAGGTGAAGGCCAGCGTCCTGCTGGTGCACGGCATCAACGACGACAACGTGCGGGCCGACCACTTCAGCAAGTGGTGGTACGAGCTGGCCAAGCACAAGGTCCAGCGCAAGCTGTGGCTGACCGGCACCGGGCACATCGACCCGTTCGACTTCCGTCGTACGGAGTGGGTGAACACCCTGCACCGCTGGTTCGACTTCTGGCTCCACGGCATCAAGAACGGCATCATGCACGAGCCGATGGTCGACCTCGAGCGGCTGCCGGACGTCTGGGAGACCCACGCCGACTGGCCGATTCCCGGCTCGAAGCCGACCGAGATCTGGCTGCGGCCCGGCACCGACGGTGCCCCCGGTGACCTGTCGGTGAAGTCGACCCCCGGCGGCAAGAAGCAGACGGCGACCTTCACCGACACCCCGACGATGAGCCAGGCCAACGCGATCCGGCACCCGTCGGACCCGGCGGCCAACAAGGACAACCGGCTGGTGTTCCTGTCCGAGCCGCTGAAGGCGCCGCTGCACATCTCCGGCACCCCGATCGTGAAGATCAAGGCCTCGGTCAACGGTGAGGACACCAACTTCGCCGGTCTGCTCGTCGACTACGGCACCCGGGAGCGGTTCAGCACCTCCGGTGACGGCATCCGGACGCTGACCACCGAGGACTGCTGGGGCGAGTCGGCCACCTTCGGTGGGTACAACGAGGAGGCCTGCTACCGGCAGGTCGTCAAGAACGTGGCGAGCAACCCGCAGGAGCTGGTCACCAAGGGCATCTACGACGGGCTCAACCTCGACTCGCTCTGGACCTCGACCCCGCTGGTGCCGGGTGAGAAGAACGCCGTCGACATCCCGCTGCAGCCCGAGGACTACGTCTTCGAGGCCGGCCACCAGATCGGTGTGGTCCTGCTCGGCTCGTACTCCGGCTACAGCAGCCGGGCCAAGCAGACCCGCGCCGAGATCACGGTGCACTTCGACAGCACCCGGATCACCCTGCCGATCGTCGGTGGCCGTCAGGCCGCCGTGGCAGCGGGTCTGAACTGATCGGTTGGTGGGGCGCCCGGGGGGCGTCCCACCAACGCCGCGCTCAGTAGCGCGAGGGCCCGTCGGTGCGTGTCACCGGCGGGCCCGCAGCAGTTCCGCCACCGACCAGGCCTGGAAGGGGCAGCCGGTGGCGGTGTGCGGGGCCGAGCCGTCGGCGGTCTCGCTGACCGAGCCGAGGCCGTACTCGCTCAGGTGCGCCTCCAGACCGACGAACAACTCGCCGACCGGCAGCCCGGCCCGGCGGGCGGCGTCGGCGTACGGGCCGATCAGCCACGGCCAGACGGTGCCCTGGTGGTAGGCGCCGTCCCGCTCGGCCGGCCCACCCCGGTGCCCGCCGAGGTAACCGGGGCACTCGGGGGACAGGCTGCGCAGGCCCAGCGGAGTGAGCAGCGCGGCACCGACCAGGCCGACCGCCCGCGGGTCCGGCGCAAGTGGCGCGTTCGGCAGCGACCAGGCCAGCAGCTGGTTCGGTCGCAGCAGATCGTCGTCGTGAAAGGCCGCACCACCCAACGGGTACGCGGGCGCAGGTGCGTCGAGCACGTCGTGCAGCCATCCCGCCGGGGCGGGGAAACGCTGGCGGAACGCCGTGACCGCCTGCTCGTGCAGCCGGTGCAGCCCGTCGGCGTCCTGCCCGGCCAACTCGGCCAGCTCGGCGACCCCGGCCACCCCGTTGATCCAGAGTGCGTTGACCTCGACCGGCTTGCCGTGACGGGGGGTGACGGGCACCCCGTACACCCGGGCGTCCATCCAGGTCAGCGCGGCCCCCGGGGCACCGGAGGTGAGCAGCCCGTCGGCCGGGTCGACGGCGATGCCGTACCGGGTGCCGGCCAGGTGGGCGTCGACGACGCCGCGCAACGCCGGCAGCAGCTCGTCACCGAGGTCGGTGTCGCCGGTGACTGTCACGTGCCGGCTGACCGCGTGCAGGAACCACAGGGTTCCGTCGACGGTGTTGTACTCGACCCGACCGGTGTCGGCGGTGTTGGCGAGCATCCCCTCCGACAGCGTCGCCGCGTACGAGCGCAGCAGCTCCCGGCCGAGATCCGCGCGACCGGTGCACAGGAACAGGCCCTCGTAGGAGATCATCGTGTCCCGCGACCAGGCGCCGAACCACGGGTAGCCGGCGACCACGTCCACCGCGGCGTCGTTCGTGCGTACGACGAACGCGTCGGCGGCCAACGCCAGGGTGGCCTCGACGTCGTCGGCGGGCTTGGCCGACGCCACCACCTCCCGGTTACGTCGCCGCGCCGCCGCCACCACCTCGGTTGCCGGCGGAGGGGCCGGGGCGGGATCGTGGGCCCAGGCCAGCACCGACACCGTGTCGCCCGGCTGGCGCAGCGTGTCGCGGAACTGACCCGCGTACCACAGGTCCTCCTCCGGATGCAGGCCGCGCGCCGCCTCCTCCCGGTGGTAGGCGCCGCGCCACCAGTGACCCTGCGGCGTCCAGCCCGGCCCGGACAGCCGGTACGCCCCCTCGATCACCGCGCCACCGTCGACCGGATCCATCCGCAGCGGCGGACCGTCGGCCCGACGCTCACCGTGCGCGTCGCGCCAGGTGCAGGCGGCGGCCAACTCCAACTCGACGGGCCCGCCGCCGACCAGCCGGTGCACCACCGCCACACAGGAGCGACCCGGCAGCATGGCCAGCTCCCGTTCGATCACCACGTCACCGATCCGCCACCGCCAGCGGGGCAGCCCGTCGGTCAGGTCGAACCGCTCCAGCAACTCGAACCCGCGCGGGTCGACGTCGCCGGAGGCCCACTCGTGCGCGCCCAGGCGCACCCGGGCACCCGAGGGCAGCAGCACCGCCGGATCGAGACTGGCCAGTCCCACCTTGCGGGAAGCCGGGGTTTCTCCGGGAACCACCAGAAGCCCGTGATACCGGCGGGTACGCAGCCCGGCGACGGTGCCCATGGCGTACCCGCCGAGACCGTCGGGCACCAGCCATTCCCGGCTGGCAGCGCTGGTCAGCTCCCCGCAGACCTGCGAACCGAAGCGAATCTCGATCAACTTTCCTCCACCGGCGGCGAGGTGTAACACGACACGACGACAATGGTCGCTGTGGTGAAGTACCCCAGCGGCATCGAAGATGTAAAGGTGATCACTGACGGTTCGCCCTCCGCCCCGGACGCCGAACGCCTCCGACTCGCCCAGGCCGACGCCGGCGAGCAGGACTGGCGCGCATGGGGTCCCTATCTGTCCGAGCGGGCGTGGGGCACGGTACGGGAGGACTACAGCGAGCACGGCACGGCCTGGGACTACTTCCCCCACGACCACGCGCGGTCCCGAGCCTACCGCTGGTCCGAGGACGGCATGGCGGGCGTGTGCGACGACCGGCAGACGTTCTGCTTCGCCCTCGCGCTGTGGAACGGGCGCGATCCGATCATCAAGGAACGGATGTTCGGCCTCGGCGGCGACGGCGGCAACCACGGCGAGGACGTCAAGGAGTACTGGTGGTACGAGGACTCCACGCCCACCCACTCGTGGATGCGTTGGCGCTACCACTACCCGCAGGCCGCCTTCCCGTACGACGAACTCGTCGCGGTCAACGCGCTGCGCGGCCGCGACGACACCGAGTATGAGCTGGTCGACACCGGCATCTTCGACGACGACCGGTACTGGGCGGTGACCGTCGACTACGCCAAGGCCACCCCGACGGATCTGTGCATCGTGGTGACCGTGGCCAACCGGGGCGAGCAGGCCGACCGGCTGCACGTGCTGCCGCACCTGTGGTTCCGCAACACCTGGGGCTGGGGGCTGCCCGGCACCGACGACCGGGTGCCCCGCCTCGTCGGGCAGGGCAGTCGGCTGGTCGGCGACCACTGGGTCCTCGGGCAGATCGTGCTCGAAGGCGACGGTGAGCCGACCCCGCTGCTGTGCGACAACGACAGCAACGCCGAACGGCTGTGGGGGCTGCCCAGCCGCACCCCGTACCCGAAGGACGGCATCAACGACCACGTGGTCACCGGAGCCGACACGGTGAACCCGGAACTGACCGGCACCAAGGGGGCGCTGCACTACGTCCTGGACGTGCCGGCCGGCGCGCAACGGCAGATCCGGCTGAGGCTGACCCGTACCGCCCCACCGCCCGGCGACGGCGACCCGCCGCCGGCCGACCTGGGCGACGGATTCGACGCCGTGGTCTGGGCCCGCCGCGCCGAGGCGAACCGCTTCTTCGCCGGGATCATCCCGGCCAAGGCCAGCGCCGACGAGGCATCGATCGCCCGACAGGCCATCGCCGGGCTGATGTGGGGCAAGCAGTTCTACCACTTCGACGTCAAACGCTGGTTGGAAGGCGACCCGGGCTCGACACCGCCGGCCGGACGCCGGCACGGGCGCAACAGCGCCTGGTGGCACATGACCAGCTTCGACGTCATCTCCATGCCGGACCCGTGGGAATATCCCTGGTACGCCGCCTGGGACCTGGCCTTCCACTGCGTGACAATCGCCCGGGTCGACCCCGGCTTCGCCAAGGAGCAACTGCTGCTCCTGCTGCGCGAGTGGTACCTGCACCCCAACGGGCAGATCCCGGCGTACGAGTGGGCCTTCGGTGACGTCAACCCGCCGGTGCACGCCTGGGCCGCGTTGAAGGTCTTCGAGATCGACGGCAGCCGGGACCACGACTTCCTGGCCCGGATGATGCACAAGCTGCTGATGAACTTCACCTGGTGGGTCAACCGCAAGGACACCGGCGGCAACAACGTCTTCGAAGGCGGCTTCCTCGGGCTGGACAACGTCGGCCCGTTCGACCGGTCGGCGGCGCTACCCGTGGCCGGGACGCTGGAGCAGTCCGACGGCACCGGCTGGATGGCGATGTACGCCCTCAACCTGCTCGACATCGCCATCGTGCTTGCCGAACACGACCGCACCTGGGTGGACACGGCGACGAAGTTCTTCGAACACTTCGCGTACATCGCCGCAGCCGCGTACGACCAGGGCTTGTGGGACGACGAGGACGCGTTCTTCTACGACGTGCTGCGGCTGGCCGACGGCACAAAGGTCCCGCTGAAGGTGCGCTCGGTCGTCGGGCTGCTGCCACTGGCCGCGGTGACCCGACTACCCGCGCGCACCCTGCACCGCCTGCCCGAGCTGGGCGCGCGGCTGCGCTGGTTCCTCACCAACCGCCCCGAGTACGCCTCGGTGATCGGCGCCCGGCGGATCGGCCCGGACGGCCGCCAGCAGCGACTACTGTCCATGTGCGGCCCGGAACAGATCGTCCGGCTGCTCGCCCGGATGCTGGACACCGACGAGTTCCTCTCCGAGTACGGCCTGCGTACCCTCTCCCGCGCCCACCTGGACAAGCCGTTCACGGTCACCCTCGGGGGCCAGGAGTTCTCCGTCGGCTACGAGCCGGCCGAGTCGACGAGCGGCCTGTTCGGCGGCAACTCCAACTGGCGCGGCCCGATCTGGATGCCGACGAACTTCCTGCTGATCAGCGCGTTGCGCGACCACGCGGCGTTCTTCGGCGACGACCTCCAGGTCGAGTACCCGACCCGATCCGGCGTGAAGCGGACCCTCGACGAGATCGCCGACGACCTCTCCGCCCGACTGATCGCCCTGTTCACCCGCGACGGCTGGGGCCGCCGGCCGATCTACGGCGCGGCGCAACTGTTCCAGACCCACCCGGACTGGCGGGACCTGATCGCCTTCCCCGAATACTTCCACGGCGACAACGGCGCGGGCCTCGGCGCCTGGCACCAGACCGGCTGGACCGCCCTGGTCGCCGACCTCATCCTCACCCTCCGCCGGTAGCCCCGGGGCCGCCCCGGCGCCTGCGCCCGCCCGGGCCCGCCTTCGTCGGGGCTTGCGCCTGCCCGGGCCTGCGCCTGTCCGGGCTTGCGCCTGTCCGGGCTTGCGCCTGTCCGGGCTTGCGTCTGTCCGGGCTTGCGTCTGTCCGGGCTTGCGTCTGTCCGGGCCTGCGCCTGCCCGGGCCTGCGACGGCCCTGGCCTGTGTCTGTCCGGGCTTGCCTCCGTCCGGGCCTGCGCCTGCGCGGCCTGCCTGGTCCTGCGCCAGCTCTGGCCTGGGGTGGGCTGCTCCGGTGGTGATCGACTCCGTTACGCCGTAGTGGCGGTGTCCCGGCGGGATCAACCCCGCCACTACGGCGTAACGGAGTCGATCACTCACCTGTCATCGCGGAGAGTCGCCAATCCGTCGCGAAGAGTTGTGGGGAGGGGGCCGCCACTAGGCTCGGCGGGGTGTCCGGAGCTGAGCACGGAGACGTGAAGCGCGGTGGCGACGCGATCGTCACCACCGCCTGGCAGCTGGCCGAGGCCGAGGGCTGGGCGGCGGTGACAGCCCGCCGACTGGCGGAACGCGCCGCTGTCGATCTCGGCGAACTCTACGAACGCTTCGCCGATCGCGACGCGGTGGTAGCTGCGGTCGCGGTACGCGGCTTCGCCGACCTGGCCGCCGCGCTGGCCGCCGCACGTACGACCGCCGACACCCCGACCCACGGCTGGCCGGCAGTGGTGGCGGCCTACCTGGATTTCGCGTACGCCAACCCCGAGGTGTACGACGCCATGTTCGCCTACACCCCCGACCTGACCCTCGGTGCGGAACAGACCCCCGAGACGGTCACGGCGACCTTCGACGAACTGCGCGCAGCCCTGGCCCCCCTGGCCGCCGGCCGCGACGAGGACACCCTGTCCGAACTCGGTTGGAGCCTCCTGCACGGCATGGTCATGCTCACCCGGGGCGGCCGCCTCCGCCCCGAAGCCCAGGATCACCGCGAAACCCTCCTGACCCACCACCTCTTCCCCCCTCCCTAACTCCCACCCAACCCCCGCACCGCCCCTGCCCGCACACCCTGCCCCGCGATCTTGCACTTTTGGTCGCACGTATGCCCCGTTTGGGTGGCTTTGTGGAGGCAGGAAGTGCAAGATCGCTGGGGGCTGG
>NZ_PNOZ01000105.1:0-17019 GCF_002879555.1 Verrucosispora sp. ts21
GAGAGGGTGGGGGTGGGAGGGGAGGCAGAATCGGGGGCATGGTGCGTCGTGGGGTTTCGGTTCTGCTTGTGGGTGCACTGGTTGCGGCTGGGGTGGTGGGGTGCTCCGCTGATCCCGAGTCGGCCCCGCGGGCAGGCACGACAGCCACGAGTGCCACGGACACGCCGACGGCCACGGCAGCGCCCTCGGCCAGCGCGTCGGCTCCGGCGATTCCTGCCGGTAACGCGCCGGCTGACAGCTTCGCGGTCGGCGTACGACAGCTGAAGCGCAACCGGGACGGCGACCGGCCGCTTCCGATCACCGTCTGGTACCCGGCGGCGGGCCGGGCGGGTGGGAAGCCGACGGAGTCGGCTCGGGCGGCCGACGGGCGGTTCCCGGTGATCATGTTCAGCCACGGGCTGGGCGGTCAGCCCAAGGACTACCAGGCGCTGCTGACCCGTTGGGCGGCGGCCGGTTTCGTGGTGGCCGCGCCGATGTTCCCGCACACCTCCGGGTCGGGCCAGCCCAACGTGCTCGACGTGCTCAACCAGCCGGCCGATGTGTCGTACGCGCTGAGCCAGGTGCTCGCCCTGGACACCCGCGACGGCGACGTGCTGCGCGGCCGGTTGGCCACCGACCGGGTGGCTGCCGCGGGGCATTCCGCGGGCGGGGTGACCACGATCGGGCTGTTCACCACCAGGCGGGACGAGCGGCTGGCCGCCGGGATCGTCTTCGCCGGCACCGCGCTGGGGGTCGGCACCGCCTTCGCGGGTGCGGCGGCACCGCAGCTGTTCGTGCACGGTGAGGCGGACGAGGTGGTCGAGTACGCGGCGGGCAAGGCGGTGTACGACAAGGTGCCCTGGCCGAAGGCGATGCTGAGCCTGCCCAACGGCGACCACGGTCGTGCCCTGCTGGGCAACAGCACCTCGCTACGGGTCGTCGCCGACACCACCACCGAGTTCCTGCGCTGGACGCTCTACGGCGACGCCGACGCGAAGGAGCGCATCGCCAGAGCCGCCGCCCGCGACGACGTCGCCACCCTCGACAACCACCTGTGACCGGAGGGCGGACCCCCGCCTGACCACCGAACACCGCACAGCAGCACACCGGCCCGCACCAGCAGGCCACCAGACCGACACTCCAGCACACCGGCACGCACGGGCACGCCGGCACGCACCGGAACGCCAGGACGCCAGGACGCACCAGTCGGAGTCACGCTCCGTGGTCGATGACGATTTTGCCGAACACCTCTCCGGAGTGCAGGCGGGCGAAGGCGTCGGCGACCCGGCTGAACGGCACCACGCTGTCCACCACCGGCCACACGTTCCGCTCGGCGCAGAAGGCGAGCAGGTCGGCCAGGTCGGCGGGGGTGCCCATGGAGGTGCCCAGGATCTCCAGCTGCATGGCGAAGACCCGGCGCAGGTTGACCTTCGGCTCGTGGCCGGCGGTCGCGCCGCAAACGACGATCCGAGCCCCGGGGGCGGCGGACTTGAGCGAGTGGTCGAAGGTGGCCGCCCCGACGGTTTCCACCACCACGTCGACCCGTTCGGGCAGTCGCGCCCCCGGCTCGAAGGCCGTCGCACCCAGCTCGGCGATCCGCTCCCGTTTGGCCGCGTCGCGGCTGGTCGCGTACACCCGTTTGCCCATCGCGGCGGCGAGCGCGACCGCCGCGGTGGCCACGCCGCCCCCGGCGCCCTGGACCAGCACGGCCTCGGCCTCGTCGACGCGGCCCTTGGTGGTGAGCATCCGCCACGCGGTCAGCCAGGCCGTCGGCAGGCACGCCGCGTCGGTCGCCGCCAGCCCCGCCGGCAGCGGCAGCAGATTCGACCGGGGTACGGCCACCCGCTCGGCGAGGGTGCCCGGGAAGTGCTCGGAGAGGATGGAGATGCCGCGCGGGTCACCGGGGGTCGGCACGATCGGGTACACGACCATCTCGTTGCCATCCGGGTCGATGCCCACCGCGTCGCAGCCGAGGATCATCGGTAGCTGTTCGGCGCGCAACCCGACGCCGCGCAACGACCACAGGTCGTGGTGGTTGAGCGAGCTGGCCGTGACGCGCAGGGTCACCCAGCTGTCGTCGGGCAGGCTCGGCTCGGGCTGCTCACCGACGGTGAGCGCGGCGAGCGGGTCGGCGTCGTCGAATCGGGAGGCGAAGGCGGCACGCATGATCCGCACGGTAACAAGCTGAGCGCCCGTTAAGAAGGGGCCCTTCCTATGCACGAGGCGTTAAGAAGGGCCCCTTCCTTACACCTCAGGCGCGGGCGACGCCGTCGCGACGGGCGGCTTCGGCGACCGCCTCGGCGACGGCGGGGGCGACGCGCGGGTCCAGCGGAGAGGGCACGATCGCCTCCGGGGTCAGTGACTCGGCCACCACCGAGGCGATGGCGTCGGCCGCGGCGACCTTCATCGCGTCGGTGATCCGGGTGGCCCGTGCCGACAGCGCACCCCGGAACACACCCGGGAAGGCCAGCACGTTGTTGATCTGGTTCGGGAAGTCGCTGCGGCCGGTGGCGACCACCGCGACGTGCCGCGCGGCCACCTCGGGGTGTACCTCCGGGGTGGGGTTGGCCAGCGCGAAGACGATTCCCCCGGGTGCCATCGCGGCCACCGCGTGCTCGGGGATCTGCCCGCCGGAGACGCCGATCAGCACGTCGGCGTCGCGCAGCGCCTCGGCGATATCGCCCTGCCGCCCGTCGGCGTTCGTCAGCTCGGCCAACTCCGCCTTGGTGCCGGTCAGCCCGGTGCGGTACGCGGAGATGATCCCCTTGGAGTCGCAGACCACCACCTGGTCGGGGTCCACTCCCCCGGCCACCAGCATCTTGGTCACCGCCACCCCGGCCGCGCCGGCCCCACTGACCGCCACCCGCAGGTCGCCGAGCTTGCGGTCGAGCAGCGTGGCCGCGTTACGCAGCGCGGCCAGCACGACGATCGCGGTCCCGTGCTGGTCGTCGTGGAAGACGGGGATGTCCAGCGCCTCGTCGAGTCGGCGTTCCACCTCGAAGCAGCGGGGGGCGCTGATGTCCTCCAGGTTGATCCCGCCGAACGAGGGCGCGAGCGCCTTGACCACCGCCACGATCTCGTCGACGTCCTGCGTGTCCAGGCAGACCGGTACCGCGTCGACCCCGCCGAACTGCTTGAACAGCACGGCCTTGCCCTCCATCACCGGCAGCGCGGCGCGCGGGCCGATGTCGCCGAGGCCGAGTACGGCCGTGCCGTCGGTGACGACCGCGACGGTGTTCGACGCCCAGGTGTAGTCGTGGGCGAGCGCCGGTTCCGCGGCGATGGCCTCACAGACCCGGGCCACGCCCGGGGTGTACGCGAGGGAGAGGTCGTCACGGCTGGTCAGCGGGACGGTCGAGACGACGGCCATCTTGCCGCCCCGGTGCAGTTGGAAGACGGGATCAGCAGGGTCCACGGTGGACGTAGGCATGGTGACTCCAGGGTCTGTCGAGCAGAGGCCAGCCGGTCGGGGCACACGGTGAGGCGACGAGCGGCGGCACGTGGTGCGGGGGGTCACCCGGGCGCTTCCGAGCATAGTGGGGTCGAGTGGCCCAGTATGTGGGCAGGGTCATAACGGTCGAGGCGGTACCCGCCCGGGGCGGGGCCAGTACCGGGCCACCACCCGGCCGAGCACGTCGGCGACCCCGTACGCCCGGGAGTCGTCGGTGACCAGGTCGTTGTCGCCGTGCAACCACCATCCGCCGTCGGTCGGACGGACCGCGCGCTTGACCACCAGCAGGTCAGGTCGGCTGCGGAAGACGGCGATCACCACGTCGCCGGGGCGGATCTCCCGACCACCGCGGCGGACCAGCACCGCGTCGCCGTGACGCAGCGTCGGCGACATGGAGGGACCGGTCACGAGTACGGGCGACAGTGGCCATCGCAACCGCAGCACGGACACCGGTTTTACCTCCACCGCTCTCGGGGACCTCGTCCAGGAGTAATGTCGTCTTGGATCATCGCAAACGTCCTATGGAGGATCCTGATGCGACTTGCCCGCATCCTCGCGCCTCGCTTGACCGCCAGCGCGCACTGCGACCTGCCCTGCGGTGTCTATGACCCCGCCCAGGCTCGGATCGAGGCCGAGTCGGTGAAAATGATCTGTGAGAAGTACCAGGCCAACACCGACCCGGAGTTCCGGACCCGCGCCATCCTGATCAAGGAGCAGCGGGCTGACCTGGTCAAGCACCACCTCTGGGTGCTGTGGACCGACTACTTCAAGCCGCCGCACTTCGAGAAGTACCCTCACCTGCACCAGCTGTTCAACGAGGCCACCAAGCTGGCCGGGGCCGCCGGCGCCAAGGGTGCCACCGACCCGGCCAAGGCCGACGAACTGCTCCAGAAGATCGACGAGATCTCCAAGATCTTCTGGGAGACCAAGCAGGCCTGAGTGCTCGCCCTCGACGGCCGGTCCACCCCTTCCGGGGCGGGCCGGCCGTCGTCGTCCCGGCGCAGGGCACACCCCGCCGCGCCGCCCGGATTCCGTCGCTCCGGCACCGGGAGTGCGTTGCCGTGTCGCCCGGTTCCGTCGTTTCGGCACCGGGTGTATGCCGCCGTTGACGGCGCGTGCGGCCGCCGCGACCAGGTGCGTGACCGCTGATCTCGGTGCCCGCCGGTCGGCAACAGCGATGCGAGTCGACCGGATGACCGACTCAGCGGGTAGAGTCCCCGACCGGGGGGATGAGTGGTGACTCAACTGACCGGCCAACCGACGACCGACGACGACATCGTGCACCTCACCGTGCCCGCCGACGGCGGGTACCTCGGCGTGCTCCGCACCGCTACCGCCGGCCTGGCGGCCCGCCTGCACTTCGCGCTCGACGAGATCGAGGATCTGCGCATCGCCGTCGACGAGGCGTGCGCCATGCTGCTGGCGATCGCGCCCCGGGGGGCCGAACTCGACTGCCGCTTCGCGGTCACCGAGGACGCGCTGACCGTCGAGGTGACCGTGCCCACCGTGCGGGACGCCCGGCTCCCGGCCGAGTCCTCGTTCGCGTGGAAGGTGCTCACCGCGCTCACCACGTCGGCGTCGGCGACCGCGACCGACGGCCGCGCCACCATCTCGTTGCTCACCCGCCGCGCGTCAGGCTGGTGACGGCCGGTTCACTCGAATCCGAGGGCACGGGTCGTGGGCGGGCTCACCAGCAGCCAGGTGACGCCGAGCCCGAGCGCGATCAGCGGCACCCCGAGCCAGCCCAGCCCACCTTGGATCATGAACCAGCCGATCGGCAGCAGCATCAGCTGAAGCACGATGGCGGGAGCACGGGCGCCGGCCCGATGGCGCACCAGCGCGTTTCCCAACGCCCAGAGCGCGACCGCGGCACCGATGGCGAAGGCCGTGACCAACAGCGCCGACGTCAGGTCGGTGGTACTGGCCGTGAGGTCGGCCACGATCAGCCACGCGGCGACCAGCCCGACGGCGACCGCCTCGACACGTAGCAGCCGGACCGCCCAACGGAGCGTGACGGGGGTCGGGTTGGAGTCGATGGTCACGCGGTCACGATACCCGTGCCGTCGCGCGGTACAGTGCGGCCCATGCGGGCCGTCCTGCTGGTCAATCCGAAGGCCACCACCACCAGCGAGCGCGCGCGGGACGTACTGGTCCGGGCGCTGCGCAGCGAAGTCGACCTCTCCGTGCGGTACACCCGCCGGCGTGGCCATGCCACCAATCTGGCCAGAGAGGCCGCGGTGGAGGGCGTCGACGTCGTGGTCACACTCGGTGGCGACGGGACGGTCAACGAGGTGGTCAACGGGCTGATGACGGCGACCAGCGTCGCCGGGCAGCCACCCACCGCCGAGCGGCTGCCCGCGCTGGCGACCGTGCCGGGCGGCTCGACGAACGTCTTCGCCCGGGCGCTGGGCCTACCCAAGGAGTGGGCCGAGGGCGCCAGCATGATCATGGAAGGGCTGCGGCTGGGTCGACGTCGCACGATCGGCCTCGGCCGCGCCGACGACCGCTACTTCACGTTCTGCGCGGGGCTCGGGCTTGACGCTGCGGTCATCCACCGCGTGGAGGAGGCCCGTCGCCGTGGCCGCGTCCCCTCGCCGGGGCTCTACTTCCGCGCCTTCACCGCACAGTTCCTGCTCGGTGCCGAACGGCGACACCCGGCGATCCGGCTGGAGCAGCCGGGTGAGACGACAGAGGGTGACCTGGCGAGCATCATCGTGCAGAACACCGCCCCCTGGACGTTCGTCGGGGATCGGGAGGCCAACCCGAACCCGGAGGCGTCGTTCGATCTCGGGTTGGACGTGCTGGCCCTTCGTCAGCTTGGCGTCGCCAGCACAACACGCACCGTGAGGCAATTCCTCTCCGCCACGCCCAATCCGCACGGTCGCCAAGTTGTACGACGCCATGACGTAGCGGAGTTCACGCTGGTCGCGAGCCGTCCGCAGGCGTTCCAGCTCGACGGGGACTATCTTGGCGAGCGGGAAAAAGTCAGATTCACCTCCGTTCCCGCCGCACTCAGAGTAATCTGTTAGGTCTCCGGTCCCACCGGGTACAAGTTGGCCGCGGCGCCCCCCAGCGCGTGACGACCGCGACACCCCGGATGATGCCGGAAATGTCAGCATTGTCCGGCGGACTGTACTATATTGATTCTCGACTGTGGTAAACCCGGGTGCCTGGAGTGATCCATTACCCGGACAAAAGGGTTGTGGGCTTGCTCACCGCGCGGAGTTTTTCCGAGCGCCACCCTTGACATTGCGTAAGTTCGTGAAAGTATTCACAAGCGAACTTGAGTTACCGGGACGCGCCTTGGACACACTCAACAAGTTGAGTCGTTCCAGCAGGTCCCGGAGCTAGCAAGCCTGCTCACGCATTGCCGAATTGATGGTTGCAAACCGTCACCATCGACATTGCGGATGCATATAAGAAAAGCACCAACAGCAACATCTGCCACCCACCCAGAATGAGGAGTGTTGCCGCCATGGACTGGCGTCACCATGCTGTCTGCCGCGACGAGGACCCGGAGCTGTTCTTCCCGATCGGGACGTCCGGTCCGGCTCTCCTGCAGGTCGAGCAGGCCAAGGCCGTCTGCCGGCGCTGCTCCGTGACCGACCAGTGCCTGCAGTGGGCGCTGGAGTCCGGTCAGGACGCTGGCGTCTGGGGCGGGATGAGCGAGGAGGAGCGGCGCGCTGTCAAGCGGCGCGGTGGCCTCCGGGTGCTGCGCGCTCACTCCGCCTGACCGACCACACCCAGGACGCCCCGGCCGGCCCCAAGCCCGCCGGGGCGTCCTGCTGTTCCCTGCTCTCCCCCACCCCATGCCCAGGTTCAGCGGCAGCTCACAGATCAGCGACTGCCACCAATCTCACGATCAACAAAGGCGTGGGAGAGACGGTGCAGGATGAGGTTCACCAGGTCCGGGGCGGTGCTCAGAGGGGCCGCCACCGCGACGGCACCGGCGGCTCGGGCGGCGGTCGTCACGGCGTCGTGAAACAGCCCGGGGGCCAGGAAGTACGCGGCCACGGCCACCCTTCGCGCGCCTGCGGCCCGCAGCCGCCGCACCGCCACGTCGACGGCCGGGGGTGCCGCAGAGGCGTACGAGACACGGGTCGGCATGCCGAGCATCGCGCCGAGGGCCCGGGCCACCCGACCCACGGATGCCCGCGCCGCCGGATCCCTGGTGCCGGCCGCAGCCAGCACCAGCGCGTCGAACCGGCCCGGATCCGCCTCGGCCAGCCGGTGTCGCAACGCGGCCAGCAGTGCTGGGTCCACCTCGTCACCCACCGGGCCGAGCACCTCGGTGATGCCCACCCGGATCGGCGTACCGGACTCGTGCGCGGCGGCCACCGCAGCCGGGATGTCCACCCGCCTGTGGTACGCGGCAGTGAGCAGCAGCGGCACCAGGATCACCCGGGAGTGCCCGGCGGCAGCCAGATCACGCAGGACCGTGGTCGGATCGGGCTCGGTGTGGTCGAGCCAGCTCGCGAGCACCTGCTGCCCCGGCCGGGCGACCGCGACCGCCCGGGCCAGGCCCCTGATCGCCTCGGCCGCCCGAGGATCACGACTGCCGTGAGCGACCAGGACCACCGGCTCGTCGGTCCGGTGGTCGGACGCGGCCACGCCACCGGCCCGGTCGCCGGACCGGGCCGGATCGGCGGATGGTGCCTCGTCGGTCAGAGGTGCAGCCCGCACTCGGTCTTCTCGAACATCGCCCAGCGGCCGGCACGCGCATCCTCGCCGGCCTTCGTCCGCCGGGTGCACGGCCAGCAGCCGATGGAGCCGTAGCCGCGCCGGAACAGCTCGTTGACCGGCACGTTCCACCGGGCGATGTACGCGTCGACGTCCGCCTGGCTCCAGGCTGCGATCGGGTTGACCTTGACCTTGCCCCGACGGGCGTCGAAGGTCACCACCGGCGTGTTGGCCCGGGTCGGCGACTCGTCCCGCCGCAGCCCGGCGGCCCAGGCGTCGTACCCGGCCAGCGCCCGCTCCAGCGGTTCCACCTTGCGCAGCTGGCAGCACTCGTCCGGCGACTTGTTGAACAGTCGTGGCCCGTACTCGCCGTCCTGCTGGCCGACGGTGAGCCGGGGCCGGATGGAGCGGACGTTGACCGGCAGCTTGCGGGCGACCGCGTCCCGGACGGCGAGGGTCTCCGGGAAGTGCAGACCGGTGTCCAGGAAGACCACGTCCACCCCCGGTGCCACCCGGGACACCAGGTGGGCCAGCACCGCGTCGGCCATCGAACTGGTCACGCAGAACCGGTCGCCGAAGGTCTCCGCGGCCCACCGGGCGATCTCCAGCGCGGGCGCGCCCTCCAACTCCCGTCCGGCACGTTCGGCCAGCTCCCGCAGTTGCTCGGGGCTGCGTTGCCCCGCGCCGGTCGCAGTGGGTGCGGTGCCGACCAGCCCCAGGCTGGCGGCGGAAACCAACGCGCTCATCGCTGCACCGCCCGGGAGAGCAGGCCGGTGAACCGGACGGTGAAGACCCGGGCGCAGGCGTGGCACTCCCAGGCGCCGTGCCCGGTCTCGCTCGGTCGCAGGTCCTCCTCACCGCAGTACGGGCAGTACAACGGTGCGGCACGGGTCTCGCTGCTCATCGCGTCACCTCGCTCATCGCAGTTGCTCCTCGTCGACCCTGATCACCCAGTTGGCGAAGGTCTCGCCCTCGGTGCGGCCCGCCAGATAGCGCCGGGCCAGCCGCTCGACGTACTCGGGAAGCTCGTCGGCGGTCGTCTTCAATCCGCGCAGCTTGCGGCCGAAGCCGGCGGTCTGTCCCTCGGCCATGCCCAGCCCGCCGCCCAGGTGCACCTGGAAGCCCTCGACCTGGCGGCCGTCCGGCCCGGTGACCAACTGCCCCTTGAGGCCGATGTCGGCGACCTGGGTGCGGGCGCAGGCGTTCGGGCAGCCGTTGATGTGGATGGAGATGTCCGCGTCGAAGTCGCGCAGCTGCTGCTCCAGCCGGGCCACCAGCTCCTCGCCGCGCGCCTTGGTCTCGACGATGGCCAGCTTGCAGTACTCGATGCCGGTGCAGGCCATGGTGCCGCGCCGCCAGGCCGAGGGTCGGGCCTCCAGCCCGATCTCCCGCAGGCCCGCGACCAGGGACTCCGTCCGCTCCGGCGGCACGTCGAGCACCAGCAGCTTCTGGTACGGCGTCAGCCGCACCCGGTCACTGCCGTGCGCCTGCACCACGTCGGCCAGTTGGGCGAGCTGGGTACCGGAGACCCGACCGACCACCGGGGCGGCACCGACGTAGTTGCGGCCGTCCCGCTGCCGGTGCACACCGATGTGGTCGACCGGCTTGTCCGGCAGTTCGGGGGCGGGCCCGTCGAGCAGCGTCCGGCCCAGGTACTCCTTCTCCAGCACCTCGCGGAACTTCGTCACGCCCCAGTCGGCGACGAGGAACTTCAGCCGGGCACGGTGGCGCAGCCGGCGGTAGCCGTAGTCGCGGAAGATGCCGACCACGCCGGCCCAGACGTCCGGCACCTCGCCCAGCGGCACCCACACGCCGAGCCGTTGGGCCAGCATCGGGTTGGTGGACAGCCCACCGCCGACCCACACGTCGAAGCCGGGGCCGTGCTCGGGGTGATCGACGCCGAGGAAGGCGATGTCGTTGGCCTCGTACGGGGTGTCCACCAGCCAGGAGATCGACGACTTGAACTTGCGCGGCAGGTTGGAGTACTGCTTGTCGCCCACGTACCGCGCGACGATCTCGTCGATCGCGGGGGTCGGGTCGACCAGTTCCGTCTCGGCCACCCCGGCGACCGGGCTGCCGAGCACGATGCGGGGGCAGTCACCGCACGCCTCGGTGGTCTGGAGGCCTACCGACTCCAACCGCCGCCAGATCTCCGGCATGTCCTCGACCCGGATCCAGTGGTACTGGATGTTCTGCCGGTCGGTGATGTCGGCGGTGTCCCGGGCGAACTCCCGGGAGATCTCGGCGATCGTCCGCAGCTGCGCCAGGTCGAGTTGGCCGCCGTCGACCCGCACCCTGAGCATGAAGTATTCGTCTTCCAGCTCGTGCGGTTCCAACACGGCGGTACGACCACCGTCGATTCCTGCCTTACGCTGAGTGTAGAGACCCCACCAGCGGAAGCGGCCACGCAGATCCTGCGGGTCGATGGAGGCGAAGCCACGATGGGCGTAGATGTTCTCGATGCGGTCCCGCACGTTCAGCGGGTCGTCGTCCTTCTTGATCCGCTCGTTGGGGTTGAGCGGCTCGCGGTGCCCGAGTGCCCACTGACCCTCACCGCGGGCACGGCGCGGTGCCCGGGGCGGGCGCGCCGATAGATTCCCCGTGCGGGCCGGAATGTCGCTGACCGCCATCGCGGCGTCCTCCGTTGTCTGCGGTGCCTCGTCTGGGTACGCGGACGTAGCGACCGGCTCCCGGTGGGGCCGTGGACAACGGTGTCTTGGGCGGCCGGCGCGCTGCGTACCCGAGGCAGAATGGTCGGGCGTCGTCAGTGGGCCGGACAGATGGCGCTGCGCACGCGGCCGTAGTCAACGTGGCGGCGAGCCACGAGACGGCGTACCACGGCGGCAGTCATGAGGCTCATGCTGCCACACCGCCGACAGGCCAGCCAATGAGTGCGTGCGAGATCCCACATCACGGGCGATCGCTGCCGCCATCGGCGGGCTCGACCGTGTGGCAGGCTCACGTCATGGGTGATTTGTCCGGTAGGTCGATTCCGACCGCCGGGACGGGCGTACGGCTCACCGGGTGGCGGCTGCGTGCGCTGCCGGTGTGGCTGGTGCCGTCGGCCCTCACCATGATCGTCACACTGGTCGGGCTGGACGCCGCCCAGCCGTGGCGGGACGAGCTGGCGACCTGGAGCGCCGCCACCCGCGGAGTGGCCGGCCTGCTCCGCCTCGCCGGCACCATCGACGCCGCGACCGGGCCGTACTACCTGTTCATGCACTACTGGCTGCTGGTCGCGGGCGACACGGTGGCCGCGCTACGGCTGCCGTCCGCGTTGGCGATGACGGCGGCCGCCGGCCTGACCGCCGTACTCGGTCAACGGCTGTGGAACACTCGCGTCGGCATCCTCTCCGGTCTGCTCTTCGCGGTGCTGCCCGCCACCGCCCGGTACGGGCAGGAGGCCCGGCCGTACGCCCTGGCCTCCGCCCTCGCCGTGTTGAGCACGCTGCTGCTGGTCGACGCCCTGCGCCGACCCGGCCGGGGTCGGTGGGTGGCGTACGCCGTCGCGACGGCCGCCCTCGGGCTGACCCACCTGATCGCGTTGACGCTTGTCGTCGCGCACGCCGTCGTGGTCTTCACCCACCGGCCGGAGTCGCGCCGCTCCGGTCAGGGGCTGGTGGGCCGGCTCGGGCCGCTCGGGCCCTTCCTGCTCGCACTGGTGCCGACGGCGGTGCTGGTCACGCCGCTGGCCCTGCGCGCCCGGGAGCAGCGGGAGCGGCAACTCGACTGGGTGGACACCGCCCGGCTCGGCGACCTGGCCGCGCTTCCCGGCGGGCTGGCGCAGACCGCGGCGGTGGGCGGCCTGTTGGTGGCGCTCGCGGTACTCGGTGCCGGACGACTCGGTCGACGCGCGTCGCTCCCGGTGGCCTGCCTGCTGCTGCCGGTGCTGCTGCTGTTCGCCGCCGGACTTGTCGTCCCGCTGTGGGTGCCCCGCTACCTGATCTTCGTGGTGCCGTTCGGCTGTCTGCTGGCCGGTGCCGCGTTGGCCTCGGCGCGGCTGCGGGTCGCGCTCGTCGTGGTGAGCCTGGCCGGCCTGCTCGGCCTGCCGGACCACGTCGCGCTACGTCGTACGCACGAGTGGCCGCGTACCGCCACCGTCGACTACCACGGCGCGGCACAGATCATCGCCGCCGGCCAGCGTGCCGGCGACGCGGTGGTCTACCACCCCCGCGACAGTTGGCTCTTCCTCGACCTCGGCGTGCGCTACCACCTGCACGAACAGACACCTCGCGACGCGCTGCTGGCCGAGGGGCAGCAGCACCGGGGCGACCTGTGGGCCGCCGAGTGCGACCGCCCCGCCGACTGCCTGGCCGACGTACGCCGGGTCTGGCTGGTCGTCGCCGGCCGGGGCGACGGACCGCTGGACACCGTCCCCGGTGCCAAGGGCGACGCGCTGCGCGCCGCCTACAGCGTCGAGCGGATCTGGCCCCGCCCCGGCCTCACCGTCGCGTTGCTCACCCGCTAGCCCGGGCCAGGGGGAGCGTGAGGACGGCCTCGGTGCCGCCCTCGGCACCGGGACGCAACTCGATGCTGCCGCGGAGTTCGCCGGTGACAAGCGCCCGGACGATCTGCAGTCCGAGCTTGGCGCCCCCCTCGGAGTCGAACCCGGCCGGCAGTCCCCGACCGTTGTCGGCGACCGTGACGTGCAGCGTCTTGCGCAGCCGGTGCGCGGTGACCACGACCTGCGGCGGCGCCAGTGGTTCCTGCGGCACCGGCTCCGGCCCACCCTCGTCGGCCGACGGAAAACCGTGCTCGACGGCGTTGAGCAGCAGTTCGTTGAGGACCATCACCAGTGACGTGGCGATCTCGGCGGGGAGTACGCCGAAACTGCCCTCGCGCCGCATGCCGACCGACACCTCGGTCGCCGCCACCTCGGTCGCCGCGCTGGCCACCCGGTCCACGATCCCGTCGAACTCGACCGCCTCGTCGCTGGACATGGAGAGGGTCTCGTGCACCAGGGCGATCGACGCCACCCGGCGTACCGACTCCTCGAGCGCGACCCTGGCCTCGGGCATGCCGACCCGACGGGCCTGCAGGCGCAGCAGGGCCGCGACGGTCTGCAGGTTGTTCTTCACCCGGTGATGGATCTCCCGGATGGTCGCGTCCTTGGTGATCAACGCCCGGTCGCGGCGGCGTACCTCGGTGATGTCGCGGACCAGGACCAGCGCGCCGATCGGCACTCCCGCGGGCATCAGCGGCAGGGCCCGGGTCAGCATGGTCGCGCCGCGGGCGTCGATCTCCCGCCGGGGTGGTGCCTCGCCGCGCAGCGCGGCGAGGATGCCGTTGGCCGCCTCCGTGCCCTCCAGCGGATCGCTTGCCAGCCGGCGGTTCAGCGCCGCGAGATCCTCGCCCACCAGATGGGAGGCGTAGCCCAACCGCCGGTACGCCGACTGCGCGTTCGGGCTGGCGTAGGTGACCTTGCCGCCGGCGTCCAGCCGGACCAGTCCGTCGCCGACCCGTGGCGCCGAGGTGGTCTCGCCGGGATGCCGGGGCGGCGGGAAGGTGCCGTCGGCGATCATCTGGGCCAGGTCGTCGGCGGTGGTCAGGTAGTTCAGCTCCAGCTGGCTGGGGGTACGCGCGGTGGAGAGGTTGGTGTCGCGGCCCACCACGGCGATCACCTCGCCGGACTCACCGTCGGCGGCCCGCAGCCGGACCGGGATCGCCTCGTGCCGGGCGGGCACGTCGCCGTACCAGACCGGGTCGCCCTCCCGCCAGATCCGCCCCTGACCGTAGGCGACCTCCAGGTGCGCCACCTCCGGCCCGCCGACGATCCGCCCCACCTGGTCGTCCTGATAGGCGGTGGGTGCGGTCGTCGGGCGGACCTGGGCGACGCAGAGGAAGGTGCCCTCCCCGTCCACCGGCACCCAGAGCAGCAGGTCGGCGAAGGACAGGTCGGACAGCAGTTGCCAGTCACCCGCTATCCGGTGCAGGTGGTCGATGTCGGCCGGGCGCAGACGGGTGTGCTCTTCGGCGAGGTCGCGCAGCGTGGACACGCCGACCAGCGTGCCATGCGAGCGGTCACATCGTCGCGGTGACCTTCTTCAACCCTCGTGGCGCGTCCGGATCCTCACCCCGGGCCAGCGCCAGGGCCAGGGCCAACCGTTGCAGCGGCAGGATGTCCAGCAACGGGGCGTACCGCTCGCCGACGTCGGGCACCGCGATCCGGGTGGCGCCGGCGACCTCGGCGGAGCCGACCACGACCACGTCGGCCCGCCGCTCGCCCAGTCGGGGCAGCACCTCGCCCATCGACTGACCACCGGGGCCCGAGCCGACCACGGCCAGCACCGGCACGTCCGGGTCGGTCATGGCGAGCGGGCCGTGCAGCAGGTCGGCACCGGAGAAGGCCAGGGCCGGCAGGTAGGAGGTCTCCATCAGCTTCAGCGCGGCCTCCCGCGCGGTGGGGTACGCGTACCCCCGGCCGGTGGTGACCAGTTGCCCGGCGAAGCGGTAGCGCGGCGCGAGCTGGCTGGCAGTCGGGTCGGCCAGCGTGCGGGCGGCCAACTCGGGCAGCTCGGCCACGGCCCGGCGCTCCTCCTCGGGCAGCACGCCGTCGCCGGCCCGGATGCCCTCGATCAGCAGCAGCAGGGCGAGCAGTTCGGCGGTGTACGTCTTGGTGGCCGCCACCGCCCGCTCGTGCCCGGCCGCGATGTCCACGCCGAGTTCGGCGGTCGCCGCCAGCGGCGAGTCCGGCGCGTTGGTCACCGCGAGGGTGAGCGCGCCCGCCTCCCGGGCGACCCGCAGCACCTCGGTCAGGTCGGGCGAGCCGCCGCTCTGGCTGACTCCGACGACAAGCGCGTCGGACAGGTCCGGCCGGGCGCCGAAGAGGGTGATCGCGCTCGGGGAGGCGAGACCGGCCGGCAGGCCGAGCCGGATCTCGGCCAGGTAGGCGCCGTACAGCGCGGCGTGGTCCGAGGTGCCCCGCGCGGTGAAGACCACGTGCCGGGGCCGGCGCTCGGCGATGGCTGCCGCCACGCGGGCGATGGGTGCGGCGTACTCGGCGGAGAGCAGTCGCTCGTAACCCGCCGGCTGCTCGTCGATGTCGGCGGCCATGCCGATTCCTGGGCGTGTCACGAAAACTCCTCCCCTGCGCGATACCCGCGCGCTTTCTGCTCAGTCTTGCACCTTTGGACGTCCAGATGCAATTTTATGAGCAGGATCGCGCAGCCAATCACCAAAAGTCGATGCCGTCACCTACGCTGACCCGGCCGCACCGCCAACCGGTACCGACAAGTGAGAGGACGACGTGGCCGAGGGAACGGACGATCGGGCGTTGCCGGCGACGGAGGAACTGGCACTGGCCCGAGAGGCCCTGCAAGCCGGTGACCTGACGCGTGCCGCTGACCATGTCGCGAACGCGCTCGCCCGGGCGCCGACCCTGCCCGAGGTGCACGAGACACTCGCCCGGTTGGCCACGGCCGGCGGATCCGGTGGCCTGGACCTCTTCCCGCTGCACCATCACACCTTCGTCGGAGCGGTGGTCGCCCGGGCACACCTGCTGGCCGCGGCCGGCCACCCGGCCGAAGGGCTCGACCTGCTGGTCGCCGCCGCCGCGCACGCACCCGGAACGGACTGGGCGGGCGTGCCCTGGGTCACCTCCCCCGAGTTGGCCGAGCGGATCGGCCCGGACCAGGTGGCTCGGGTGCTGATGCAGGTCTGCGCCGCCGCCCCGGACCCGGTACCCCGGTCCGACCGGGCCGCCCTGACGCCGTACCTGACGCTCGCCCGCAACGCGATCACCATTCACCCCGAGCACGCCCTGCTGCTGGGCACGGCGTCCGCGCTGGCCCGGCGCGCGGGCGAGGTGCCGCTCGCGGTGCGCTGGGCCGGCCGGGGAGTACGCGCGGCACCGTCCAAGATGGGCGAGGTCTGGCTCGGGTACGCGCTGCGCAGCGCCGGCCGCACCCGTGAGGGCCTCGCCGCGCTCCGCCGCGCCGTCGACCACGACCCGGACGACCTGGCGGTATACGCCGACATCGCCGGCACGTTGGCCGATCACGGCCGACTGGACGAGGCGCTGAGCTGGATCGAGCGGGCCCTGGCGCGCAACCCGTCCTTCGACTGCGCGGTGCACACCGCCCACCGGCTGCGGTTCCAGCGCGACGGCGACGTCCGTCACCTGGTCGCGCTGGCCGACTACATCCGCGACAACCCGGACGACTCGCACGAGCACGCCGATCTGGCCGAGTGCTGCCGTGGCCGCCCGTGGCTGGGGCAACTGACCCCGCCGACGGTACGCCCCCAACCCCTGCCCCTCACCAGCGCCGAACCGTCGACGGGACGTCCGGGCACCCCGCCCCCCTCGGCGGAAGCGACCCGTCGGCTGCGCCAACTGGCGCACCTGGCCTGGCCGCACCCACCGGCCGCGTACGACACGGCGGTGGCCCTGGCCACCCTCGACCTGACCGACCTGCTCGGACTGCTGGCCCATCCGCCCGAGACCCCAGAGAACGCGCTCGGACGGGTGCTCTCCGGCCAGGACCCCGCGCTGTGGGTACGGTGCGTGCAGGTGTGGACCTGCCTCGGTCTGCTGCACCATCGCACCGACGAACCCTGGCCCTCCTCGACCCGCCGGCAGGTGCTGGTGGAGTTGACCCAGGCCTCGGAGATCGCCGAAGCGGCCCTGTTCGCCCTGGTGACCGCCGCCTGGGTCGACCCGTCGATCCGACCCGACGTGGCCCAGGTGGTCACCGAACGGCTCGCGGCTGCGGCAAGTGACCGGGCAGGACCGTTACCGGTGACCGTCTCCCTGGCCCACCTGGCGCTGGCCACCCCCGGCCTCGACCCGGAGTGCGCCACCCTGGCCCGCATGCTGGCCGGCGCACCCGCCCGCCCCGGCCGCAGCACCCTCCGCGGCCTACTCGGCCGCCTCCTCCGCCCCTTCCGCCCCCGCCTCCCCAGCCCACCCC
>NZ_PNOZ01000106.1:0-16495 GCF_002879555.1 Verrucosispora sp. ts21
CCCCACCCCCCCTCCCATGCCCTTTGCTCTGCTTCAACCCACGCAGCGACTTTCGCGCAGAAGCAGTGCGTCAGTTGAAGCAGAGCAAAGGGGGCCAGGAGCAACCTCCCACCCGGCCCGGCCCCACCAGCGGTCCCGGAGCCGACATGCGTCACACTCGAATACGGATTCCGTTGCCTGCAAGGTCCGGACTTGCTGAATCCGTCGCCATGGGCCGCTTGGTCAACCGATTGCACTTGCCATTCGTCGCTTGACTGTGGGATAACCGTGGGCAGAGCGGCCGGTGACCCCTGACCGGCCCGAGACCGATGGGGCTGACATGGCCAACGCCACCGACCACCTCTGGATGCACTTCACCCGGATGGCGAGCTACTCCGCGGGCGAGGTGCCGACCATCGTGCGCGGCGAAGGAGCGTACGTCTGGGACGCGCAGGGTCGCCGCTACCTGGACGGGCTCGCCGGGCTCTTCGTCGTCAACGCCGGCCACGGGCGCACCGAGTTGGCGGAGGCCGCCGCCAAGCAGGCCGGCGAGCTTGCCTACTTCCCGCTCTGGTCGTACGCGCACCCGACCGCGGTCGAGCTGGCCGAACGGATCTCCAGCCTCACCCCCGGCGACCTGAACCGGGTCTTCTTCACCACCGGCGGTTCCGAGGCGGTGGAGGCGGCGTGGAAGCTGGCCCGGGCGTACTTCAAGCGGGTCGGTAAGCCCACCAAGCACAAGGTGGTCAGCCGGTACATCGCCTACCACGGCACCTCGATGGGCGCCCTGTCGATCACCGGCCTGCCCGGCATCAAGACGGACTTCGAGCCGCTGGTCCCGGGCGGCATCAAGGTGCCGAACACCAACTTCTACCGGGCACCGGAGCACGGCGACGACCCGGTGGCGTTCGGCCGCTGGGCCGCCGACGAGATCGGCCGCGCCATCGAGCGGGAGGGGCCGGACACGGTCGCGGCGGTCTTCCTGGAGCCGGTGCAGAACTCCGGCGGCTGCTTCCCGCCGCCGCCCGGCTACTTCGAGCGGGTCCGCGAGATCTGCGACGCGTACGACGTGTTGCTGGTCAGCGACGAGGTGATCTGCTCGTGGGGGCGGCTCGGCGAGTACTTCGGCGCGGTCCGCTACGGCTACCAGCCCGACATCATCACCACCGCCAAGGGCATCACCTCGGGGTACGCCCCACTCGGCGCGATGATCGCCAGCGACCGGCTGATGGAGCCGTTCCTGACCGAGACCGGCATGTTCGCCCACGGGGTGACCTTCGGCGGTCACCCGGTCTCCTGCGCGGTGGCCCTGGCCAACCTGGAGGTCTTCGCCCGTGAGGACCTCGTCGGGCACGTACGGGCCAACGAGGGCGCGTTCCGGTCGACCCTGGAGAAGCTGCACGACCTGCCGATCGTCGGCGACGTGCGGGGCGACGGCTACTTCTACGGCATCGAGCTGGTCAAGAACAAGGAGACCCGGGAGACCTTCGACGAGGCCGAGTCGGAGCGGCTGCTGCGCGGCTTCCTCTCCACCGCACTCTTCGACGCCGGGCTCTACTGCCGGGCCGACGACCGGGGTGACCCGGTGGTGCAGCTCGCTCCGCCGCTGATCGCCGGGCAGCAGCAGTTCGACGAGATCGAGCAGATCCTGCGCACCGTGCTCACCGAGGCCTGGTCCCGCCTCTGACACAAGCCGGGCCGCGCCAGCGTCCATCCTGGTCGGGCCGGCCTGTCACAGGTCCGGTCCGACCAGCAGCGTCGGGAGTCGCCGTGTCCTACCACGACCTGTCGTACTGGCTGTCCACTGTCGACGAGCCGCTGACTCCGCGTCCGACGCTGGGCGGTGACGCAGACGCCGACGTGGTGATCGTCGGTGCCGGTTACACCGGGCTCTGGACGGCGTACTACCTGGCGCAGGCCGACCCGACGCTGCGCATCGTGGTGCTGGAGCGTCAGGTGGCCGGGTTCGGCGCGTCCGGGCGCAACGGCGGCTGGTGTTCCGCCCTGCTGCCCACCTCGCTGACCGGGCTGGCCCGTCGACACGGCCGGGACGCCGCGATCGCCATGCAGCACGCCATGCACGACACGGTGCGCGAGGTCGGCCGGGTGGTCGCGGCCGAGGGCATCGACTGCCATTGGGCGTACGCCGGCACCGTCGTGCTCGCCCGCAGCGCACCGCAACTCCAGCGGGCCCGCGCGACGGTCCTGGAGGCTCGGGAGTTCGGTTTCGGCGCCGAGGATCTCGCCCTGCTCGGTCCCGACGAGGCCGAGGCCCGGTGCGCCGCCGAGGGGGTACGGGGTGGCACGTACACCCCGCACTGCGCGACCGTGCACCCGGCCCGGCTGGTCCGCGGGCTGGCCCGGGCGGTCGAGCGACGAGGGGTGATCATCCACGAACGGACCCCGGTCACCCAGATCCGTCGGGGCGCGGCGGTGACCCCGCACGGGACGGTACGCGCGCCGGTGGTGGTGCGGGCGACCGAGGGGTACACCCCGGGGCTGCCCGGGCAGCGGCGGGCCATCGCTCCGGTCTACTCGCTGATGCTCGCCACCGAGCCGCTCCCGCCGGCCACCTGGGCCCACATCGGCCTGGTCGAACGGGAGACGTTCACGGATCTCCGACACGTCATCATCTACGGCCAACGCACCGCCGACGGTCGGCTCGCCTTCGGCGGGCGGGGTGCCCCGTACCATTTCGGCTCGCGGGTGCGGGCCGCGTACGACCGGGAGCCGCGGGTCTTCGCGGCGCTGCGTCGCACGCTCACCGAACTCTTCCCAGTGCTGGGCGCCGACGTGCCCGTGTCACACACCTGGGGTGGGCCGCTCGGGGTGACCCGGGACTGGACCGCCTCGGTCGGCTACCACCCGAGCGAAGGGCTGGCCTGGGCCGGCGGGTACGTGGGCGACGGTGTCGGCACCAGCAACCTGGCCGGACGCACCCTGGCCGACCTGATCCGGGGTGCGCAGACCGCGCTGACCGCGCTGCCCTGGGTCAACCACCGTTCTCCGCGCTGGGAGCCGGAGCCGCTGCGCTGGCTGGCCGTCAACGCCGGCCTACGGGTCATGTACTCCGCCGACGACGCCGAAAGTCGCACCGGCCGCCCTTCCCGCCGAGCCGAGACCTTCTCCCGCCTGCTCGACAGCTGAGCCCTTCCGTCCCCACCTCTGGCACCGGGCGGGACGCCGGCGCGGGTCAGTGGGACGGGGGGATCACGCGGAGGTGGCCGCGGCGGGAGGTCGAAGAGCCGGGGGGCGTGCTCGCCTGGGCGTTGGATTTCTGGTCGTCCTGGGGCGGACGGGGGGCGGGGCGGGCGGCCTCACGTACCGCCTCGGCGAGGGCGACCAGGTCGTCGGTGGTGGGCGGCGGGGGCTCGAACTCGCCCTCGTGCCGGACCACCTCCCAACCCCGGGGGGCGGTGAGGCTGCGGGCGTGCGGCTCGCAGAGGTCGTACGTGTGCGGTTCGGCGAAGGCCGCCAGTGGGCCGACCACGGCTGTCGACTCGTTGTAGACATAGGTCAGCGTGGCGACTGCTTGCCGGGGGCAGCCGTTGCGGGAGCAGCGCCGTGGTGACCTCACGGGCGCAGGGTATCTCCATTACCGGGTCCGGCGCACCGCTTCGCGTTACGACACGCCCGTCTTGGTGATCACATTTCCTACACGAGGGTCCGACGCGCCACGTGCCGACGCAGCTGTGACCTGCCCCGGGCGGAGGCTACCCTTTGGCTCATGACGAGCCCGGAGAGCCGCCGCCCCGGCGGCAGCCGGCGCGGCCACCGCGACCGGCATGGCCGTGGCCTGCGCGGACGGCTCGTGCCGGCCACCGTGCCGCTGGCGCGCACCAAGGCGGAGATCTTCGACGACCTGGTGCTGGACACCGTCGAGACGCTGGAGCGCCGGTTCGCCAAGGAGCTGGCCGGCGTGGAGTTCGCGGTGGAGGACGTCCCGCCGGAGCTCAACGTCTACGACTCCGACGTGCTGGAGGACGGCGAGGTCCCGCTGGCCCGGTTGCTGCCGGGTCGGCCCGGCCGCCAGGAGGTGCCGCCCCGGATCGTGTTGTACCGCCGACCGCTGGAGTTCCGGGCGATGGACCGGGAAGACCTGGCCGACCTGGTACACGACGTGATCATCGAGCAGGTGGCGAACCTGCTCGGCGTCGACCCGGACGAGCTGGCCTGACCCTCGGGTCCGAACGACTGTCGCGGCCCCCACCGCGACACGCCGTCCCAGCCCGGGCGGGGCGGTCCCCCACCGCCCCCACCCCGACGACGAATCAGGCGGCGCGCCGCTTGAGCTTGCGACGCTCCCGTTCGGAGAGCCCGCCCCAGATCCCGAACCGCTCGTCGTGTCCGAGAGCGTATTCGAGGCACTCCGTCTTGACCTCACACCGCGAGCAGATCCGCTTCGCCTCGCGGGTCGAGCCGCCCTTCTCGGGAAAGAACGCCTCCGGGTCGGTCTGCGAGCACAACGCCCGCTCCTGCCACTCCGGCGCGTTTCCGAGCAGGTCGGCCGCCTCGAGTTGGCCGTCCATCAATTGCCTCCTTGTCGCGCACCGGCGTCATCGCCGCTGCAACCCCCCACGCGAAAGGCGTGTTTGTCCGTCCGGCCCCTTTTTGTTGCGTTCCGTGCGAACAACCCCATTCAAATTACACGCGTGTAATGCGTGCGCCGTCAAGCCAAACTTGATAATGGAGTCGCCCTCCCGACACGCCCCCGGACTGCCGTCCGGACCACCCGGTCTCGCCCTGCCCTATCGATTCAGACCCCGGCCGAGTAACGCCCCTCCCGGCGAGTTGCGCGAGTTTTCTCCCGTGGCGCTCGTTCCGCGGCCAGCCCCGTCGGGCCGCGCGCAAGCGCTTCCGGCAGTCTCCCCGGCAAACCTTTGATCTTGACCCGCAAGGTTATCCCGACTTCGCCGCCCCTGCCCGTCGGCCACAAACGCGACGGCCGCACCTCGTCCACATTGTGGACTGGGCGCGGCCGTCGGCGGAGCGATCAGAGTCAGTCAGCGGGTGGAGAATCCCTGGTGGGCCAGACGAACTCGGCCACACCGCCACCGGCCACGGTGACCGTACCGGCCGACCGCATTTCGTCCTACCATACGGTATACAGACCAGCACAAAGGTCCGGATACACTGCACTGTGGAATGTCCCGTCCCGGACCGGGCGTTCCCGCACCGCAGCATGGGTACGCGGTCCACCGTCCTCACCCAGCGGGCTGATCTCGATTTCCCGGCCGAGCAGTTGACGCCCGGTGTAAATGATCAAAGCGCCGGTGTCGCCACCCAGATCGAGCAGGACTGTTCCGCTGCCTCTTTGAACAACGGGTTACCCAGTCGGGAAACCTGGGTGAACGGGCCGGTGCTGGTGTCGGCATCGACAGGTACGGCCGGCGACTGACGAAGGTTCGACGTCAGGCTTGAACATGACCGTACGCAGTCGTACGCCTACGCGCCGGCCGTCCCGCTGCCGCCGCGATCGCCCGCAACTGCTCCTCGGTACGCGCCGACCCGTTGCCCGAGCCCGCCATCCGGGAGATGGTCTCCTCCATCAACGTGCCGCCCAGGTCGTTGCAGCCACTGCGCAGCAACTCCGCGCTGCCCTCGTCGCCGAGCTTGACCCAGGAGCACTGGATGCTGTGGATGCGGCCGTGCAGCAGCACCCGCGCCATCGCGTGCACCGCCCGGTTGTCCCGCCAGGTCGGCCCCGGCCGGGCGATGCCGGCGAGGTAGATCGGCGCGTTGGTGTGCACGAACGGCAGCGCCACGAACTCGGTGAACCCACCCGTACGATCCTGGATCCCGGCCAGCACCCGGAAATGCGTAAGCCACTGGCCCGGATGATCCACGTGTCCGTACATCATCGTGGAGCTGGACCGGATGCCCAGCTCGTGGGCGGTGCTGACCACCTCGACCCAGGCGGCGGTCGGCAGTTTGCCCTTGGTCAGCACCCAGCGCACCTCGTCGTCGAGGATCTCCGCGGCGGTGCCCGGAATGGTGTCCAGCCCGGCTTCGCGCAGTCCGCTGAGCCATTCGCGTACCGACACGCCGGCCTTGGCGGCGGCGGTGGCGATCTCCATCGGCGAGAAGGCGTGCACGTGCAACTGCGGCACCCGCGCCTTGATCGCGCGGATCAGGTCGGCGTAGCCGGTCACCGGCAGCTTCGGATCGATGCCGCCCTGGAGGCAGACCTCGCTGGCACCGGCCTGCCACGCCTCCTCGGCCCGGTCGGCGACCTGCTCCACCGACAGCCGGTACGCGTCAGCGTCGCGCTCACGCTGGGCGAACGCGCAGAAGCGGCACCCCACGTAGCAGACGTTCGTGAAGTTGATGTTGCGGTTGACGACGTAGGTGATGTCGTCCCCCACCGCGTCGCGGCGCAGGTCGTCGGCGGTACGGCAGAGTTCGTCAAGCGCTTCGCCGTCGGCGGCGAACAACGCAAGTGCCGCGTCGGCGTGCCGGGGCTCCAGCAGCGCCGCCGGATCCTGTGCGGCCAGCCGCAGCCCGGCGCGCAGGTCGGCGTCGCCGACGCCCGCGGTCACCGACCGGCCGGCTGTGGCTGCCGGGCCGTCCGCAGCGGCCCGGGTCGGGGGTACGACAGCCTTGGCGGCCACCTCCGACCAGTCGCCGTAGACGTGGTCGAAGTCGCCCCGCCGGTCGGCGGTACGCCCCGTGGTGTCGATGGTGACGTGCAGATCGGTACGCCCGCCGTACGCCTCGTCGGGCTCCTGCCACGGCCGACCCACCGGCCGGGCCGACTCCACAGCCAGCCCGGTCGCCGGATCGGCCAACGCACCGACGTGCGGCAGCAGCCGCGGATCCAGCCACGGGTCGCCGGCCCGCACGTACTCCGGGTAGATGGTCAGCCGCTCCCGCAACGTGAACCCGGCCCCGGCGGTACGCGCCGCCAACTCGTCGAGCTGCGGCCAGGGGCGCTCCGGGTTGACGTGATCCGGGGTCACCGGGGAGACCCCGCCCCAGTCGTCGATGCCGGCCCGCAGCAGCAGGTCGTACTCGCCGGCGATCAGGTTGGGCGGAGCCTGGATGCGGGCCTTCGGCCCGAGCAGCACCCGGGCCACCGCCACCGTCGCGGCGAGATCGTGCAGCTCCGCGTCGGGCATCGACCGCATGGCGGTGTCCGGCTTGGCGCGGAAGTTCTGCACGATCACCTCCTGGAGGTGGCCGTACTCCCGGTGCGCCCGACGGATCGCGAAGATCGCCTCCACCCGCTCGGCGAGGGTCTCACCGATGCCGATCAGGATGCCGGTGGTGAACGGGACACCGACCCGGCCGGCGTCGTCGAGCACCCGCAGCCGTACCGCCGGCTCCTTGTCCGGTGAGCCGTAGTGCGGGCCACCCGGCTCCGACCAGAGCCGGGTCGCGGTGGTCTCCAGCATCATGCCCATGCTCGGCGCGACCGGCTTGAGCCGCTGCAACTCCGACCAGGAGAGCACGCCCGGGTTCAGGTGCGGCAGCAGGCCGGTCTCCTCCAGCACCGCCACCGCACAGGCCCGCAGGTAGTCCAGGGTCGACTCGTAGCCCCGCTCGTCCAGCCACTGCCGGGCCGCCGGCCAGCGCTCCTCCGGCCGGTCGCCCAGCGTGAACAGCGCCTCCTTGCACCCCTGCGCGGCACCCGCCCGGGCGATCTCCAACACCTCGTCGCGGTCGAGGAACGCGGCCGGCAACCGGTGCGGCACGGTGGCGAAGGTGCAGTAGTGGCAGCGGTCCCGGCACAGCCGGGTCAGCGGGATGAAGACCTTCTTGGAGTACGTCACCACACCCGGCCGACCGGCGTCACGCAGACCGGCGTCGCGGATCGCCCCGGCGATGTCGAGCAACTCGTCAAGCGCCGCGCCGCGCGCGGTCAGCAGTGTCGACGCCTCCTCGACGTCGAGCGCCCGCCCGGCCGCAGCCCGGCGCAACGCCCGGCGCACGCCGGCCTCGTTCGACACGGGCCCGCTCCCGTCAACCATCCGCTCAGCCTATTCGCTGCGGCCCGTCCCATTGCGCTGGCGTGGGCAACCACACCGTGGCGTCACACGTCAGGTCGACTGCCCGCCCAGATCGATGCGCCGGGTACGGTCCTCGTCACCGTCCGGTCGGGGCAGCGCCTGGGTCGGCTCCGCGCCCGGACGCGCGATGGCCTCGGTCGGATCGCCGCTGGAGGTGGCCTCGCTCGGACGCGCGATGGCCTGGGTCGGCTCGGCGCCCGGACGGGTGATGGCCTCGGTCGGCTCGGCGTTCTGGCGCGCGATGGTCTGGGTGGCATCGGTCGACGCGGGCTGACCGAACGGCGGCGCGGAGGGCTGCGACGCGGACGGTGGCGACTGCGGGGGGACGGCCGGCTGACCGTGCGGCGGCCAGGTGTGCGGGGACGCGGACGACTCCGGCGAAGACGGTGCCTGCCCGGCCATCGGCCACCCGGCACCGGAGCCGGTTTCCTGACCCGCACCGGTGCTGCTCGGCTGGTCACCAGCAGACCACCCGCCGCTCGACCATCCCCCGGCCGGATAACCGGACTGCCCGCCCTCACCGGAACCCGACTGACCCGGATATCCGGACTGGCCGACCCCACCGGGGCCCGGCTGACCCGCATATCCGGACTGGCCGGGAGCAGGCTGACCCGGATATCCGGACTGGCCGGCCCCGCCGGGACCGGGCTGGCCCGGGTACCAGGGCTGACCGGGAGCACCGCCGGGCTGGCCCGGGTTGCCCGGCCAGCCGGACTGCGGGGTGCCGTACATGCCGGGCTCGGCCTTGGGCCGGGGCACGTGGTAGAGCCGCCGCCAGATGCTCCACACCACGTACGCCGCCACCCCGAACAGCGCCACCCAGGCGGCCCGGGTGAGCATGCCGGTGAGGGCGTCGAAGATCTGCGCCTCGGCCAGCCGACCGACCGTCCAGATCAACAGGGTCAGCCCGCCGAGCACGGCACTTACCGCGTACTCCACGAGCGCGACCTGCGTGATCAACTTGGCTCTCGGTACCGCCGGGGCGATGTGCGTGGCCAGCAGCACGGCCAGCACCGGCAGCACGACCGCCTCAAGCCCGATGAAGGCGAAGAAGGCACTGCCCGCACGGCCGGTCACCGTGCTGTAGGCGCCCTGGGGGGTGACCAGCCGGATCAGACCGACGAAGAGGAACACGGCGTTCGCGGCGAGGAGCACGAGGGCGGCGAGTTCCCGCAGCGGCCCGGTCACCTGAGCGGCCGGCGTCGGGGTGTGGGGCGGGGGCTCGGCGGGGCTGGTCACGAACTCTCCCTGGGGGCGAAAGCGGACAGATGCCGACGTGAGCCTAGTCTCCCGGGGCGACTTCCCGCCGCAGGCGTCAGGTAGGCGAGGATGGTCGGATGCGCATCGTGGTTCTGACCGGGGGAATCGGCGGAGCCCGCTTCCTGCTCGGGGTGCGGGCCTACGCCCGGGAGGTGGGCGCGGAGGTTACCGCCGTGGTCAACGTCGGCGACGACCTACGCCTGCACGGGCTACGCGTCTGCCCGGATCTGGACAGCGTCATGTACACCCTGGGCGGGGGTGCCGACCCGGAGCGGGGCTGGGGCCGCACCGGGGAGAGCTGGACAGTCAAGGACGAGTTGGCCGCGTACGGTGCCGAGCCGAGCTGGTTCGGGCTGGGCGACAAGGACCTCGCCACCCACCTGGTTCGCACCCAGATGCTGGACGCGGGCTACCCCCTGCACGAGGTGACCGAGGCGTTGGCGACCCGCTGGCAGCCCGGCATCCGCCTGCTCCCGGCCACCAACGACCGCCTCGAAACCCACGCCATCGTGAGCGCGAGGAGTGAGCTTGCGAGCCCCGCAGTCGCGAACAGAACCAGCACCGTGAGCGCGAGGAGTGAGCTTGCGAGGAGTGAGCTTGCGAGCCCCGCAGCCGCGAGCGACGCCGATGGTGTCGGGTTCGGCGGTACTCAGCAGGCGATCCACTTCCAGGAGTGGTGGGTGCGGCATCGGGCGCAGTTGCCGACTCACCGGTTCGTCTTCGTCGGGGCGGATGCGGCGAAGCCGGCTCCCGGCGTGACCGAGGCGATCGCCGAGGCGGACGTGGTGCTGATCGCGCCGAGCAATCCGGTGGTCAGCATCACCCCGATCCTGGCCGTGGCGGGTCTGCGGGACGCGGTGGCGAACGGGCCGGCGCCGGTGGTGGGTGTGTCGCCGATCATCGGTGGCGCGCCGGTGCGGGGCATGGCGGACCGGTGCCTGGCGGTGGTCGGTGTGGAGTGCAGCGCGGCCGGTGTCGGCCAGTTGTACGGCGCGCGGTCGGCCGGTGGTCTGCTCGACGGCTGGCTGGTGGCGGAGGAGGATGCGCAGGCGCTGGTACCGCAGGTGTCTGTGCGTGCGGCACCGTTGCGGATGACCGACGAGGCGGCGACGGTGGCGATGGTCCGCGCCGCGGTGGGGATGGCATGAAACTGGAGATCCTGCCGGTGCCCGGCATCGGCCACGTGACTGAGGGCGACGACCTGGCCGCACTGATCGCGACGGCTGCGCCCTGGCTGCGCGACGGCGACGTGCTCGTGGTGACCAGCAAGATCGTGTCCAAGGCGGAGGGCCGGTTGGTGGACGTACCGGCCGACGGCCCGGAACGGCAGGCCGCTCGGGACGAGATTCTCGCCGCCGAGACCGCCCGGGTGGTGGCCACCCGGGGTGCGACCCGGATCGTGCAGACCCGGCACGGCTTCGTGATGGCCTCGGCCGGCATCGACGCCTCAAACGTCGACAAGACGCGGCTGGTCCTGCTTCCCGAGGACCCGGACGCCTCGGCCCGCGCGCTGCGCGCCGGCCTGCGCGACCGGTACGGCGTGGAGGTGGCCGTCATCATCAGCGACACCATGGGGCGGCCCTGGCGCAACGGGCTGACCGACGTGGCTCTCGGCGTGGCCGGGATGAGCGCCATCCGCGATCACCGGGGTGAGGTCGACCCCTACGGCAACGAGTTGGTGCTGACGCAGATGGCGGTGGCCGACGAGTTGGCCGGGGCCGGCGAACTGATCAAGGGCAAGTGCGACCAGATGCCGGTGGCGGTGATCCGCGGCTACCTGAACGCGACGCCGCCCGATGACGGCGAGGGAGCCCGGGCCCTGGTCCGGGACGCCTCGATGGACCTGTTCGCACTCGGTACCGCCGAGGCGACGGCTGCCGGGCTGGCCGCTGCCGCCACCATCGCCGACCGCCCCGGTGACACCGCCCCCGATCCGGTGGCGGTGGATCGGGCGATCGCCGCGGTGGCCGACGTGGTCACCCCCGGCACGGTCTTCACCCAGGTCACCGACAGCGACGTACGCAGTGGTCTGGTCGCCACCGTGGCCGGTTGGCCGGCCGAGGCGACCGCCCTGGTGCTCTGTTCCCCACCCACTCCGGTCGGCCCGGTGCAACTGGTCCGTTTCGGTGCCGACGTGCAGCGCCTGCGCACCGCCCTCGCGGCGCACGGCGTCCCCTCCCAACTCCTCCCACCGCCCGCCCACACCACAGCCGTCGCCGCCCTGGCCCTCTGATCCACGAGGTCGACCGCACGTGGTCGATCGTCGCGAGGCGCAGTCCCGCCGCCGAACGTGGTCAGGTGTTCAGGATGGCGCGGCCCAGGGGGGTGAGGGTGTGCAGGACGGTGTTGCGGTCGCGGTGACTGACCAGCAGACCGGCATTGCGCAGGACGGTGGTGTGCTGGCTGACGGCGGCCGGTGAGATGTACAGCCGGCGAGCCAGTTCACCGGTGCTGCAGCCTTCGTCACTGGCGGCGAGCACCGCCGCGCGGGTCCGTCCGAGCAGTGCGGCCAACGCCGCGTTGGCTTTCTCCGGCTTGCCCGACGCCAGGCCACCCAGCCGGTCCACCGGGTAGACAAGCACCGGCGGCAGTTCCGGATCGAGCAACGCGACAGGCGTGTCCGCGCAGAAGAACGACGGCACCAGCAGCAGGCCGCGTCCTTCCAGGTGCAACTCGCGGCTGTTCGGATAACCGGGGATTTCGAGGATGCCCGAGTCCCACCGCACTCCCGGCCGCAGACCGGTCAGCAGCCCTTTGACGCCACCGTCGAGCAGGGTCCGCGCCCGCCGGGCCCGGTCGGCCTCCACCGCCGCCTGGACGTGCGTCCAGTACGGCCCGAGGGCCAACTCACGGTAGCGGCCCATCGCGGTCGTCAGCTGTTCCAGGGCACCCGGCTCGCCCCGCGCCAGCGCGCCGGCGTCGGCGGGCAGGCTTCGGGTGTTGGCCACCAGGGTGAGGTCACGGTGCAGCAGCGACACCGGGGTACGCCGGACGGCCTCCATCCCCGCCTCGAACCCGTCCACGCTCTCGTACGGGGTGAGGAAGTCCGGAAAATATCCGCGTGGCGGATTCAGCGCCAGCAACAGCCGCAGGCCGTCGACGTTCTCCTCGCGGTACAGATCACGCAGGACGTCGCGACGCCACCCGGACAGCAACGGGTCGCCGGTACGTTTGGGCAGCAGGTGCAGACTCAGCACCGCTTCCCAGACCGGATTCGCCGCCGGAGCCACCCTGGTCCGGAGGATGTCCTCGCCGGAGAAGTGGATCTTCAGCATGGAGTGTCTCCCCATCGCCTGGTTAGGGACGCCTGGCGACCTGCCGAACTTTACCTGGAGCGTGTCCGACAAGGGATGTTAAGGCTGGGCTAAAAGACCTCGACGCGCTCCGATCGAGTACGCCATAGTTCCCCATGTCGCACGGGTGCGGCGTTCCTCGGACGTGCCGCAGGCACGACCGAGGTGGGGGAAGGGTTGAACGGGCGGCGCCAGACGAGGGTCTGCGGCGGATATATTCCGCAGGGGTGCCGCCCGTTCGCCAACCCCGTGAAGGAAGGGCTCGATGTCAACGCCTCCAGTACTGGCCGGGCCCTCGCTACAGCACGATGACAGCTGGGCGGCGTTGCACGCCGACGCCCTGGCGGTGCTCACCGACTGGGAGCCGACCTCCGCGGAGGCCGCGACGGCCCGCGATCGTACGCTCGACCTGCTGGCGGTCGGCACGATCGCGATGAGCCGGACGCACCGGGCCGGTCACGTCACCGCGAGCGCCCTGGTCTTCGACTCGACCGGCACCGAGGTGCTGCTCTGCCTGCACGGCAAGCTGAGCATGTGGGTGCAGCTCGGCGGGCACTGCGAGCCGGGCGACCGGACCCTGGCCGGGGTCGCGTTGCGCGAGGCCACCGAGGAGTCCGGCATCGACGGCCTGTGGATGGACCCGCTGCCGATCGACGTGGACGTGCACTCGGTCGCCTGCCAGGGCGGATCACTGCACTACGACGTACGTTTCGCCATTTTCGCCCCGCCGGCGGCGGTGGCGCAGGTCAGCGCGGAGTCCGAGGCCCTCGGCTGGTTCCCGCCGGACCAGCTGCCACATCCGCTGGCCGGCGGGACGGCCCGGCTGGTCGCACCGGGCCGGGCCGCGTTCAGACGAGCTTGTCCTCGCCCCGCTCCTTGAGTTCGTCCACGATCGCCTTGACGTCCTGGGCGCGGTCACGCGGGCAGACCAGCAGCGCGTCGGAGGTGTCGACCACGATCAGGTCGCGCACCCCGACAGTGGCCACCAGCCGGCCGGACTGCGGCACCACCACCATGCCGCTGCTGTCGCGCAGCAGCACCTCGGCCTTGTCGTCCATCCCGAGCACCACGTTGCCGTCGGCGTCGGCCGGCAGCACCTCGCCGAGGGTGTGGAAGTCGCCCACGTCGTTCCACCGGAAGTCACCCGGTACGGTCGCCACCCGGCCCGCGCTGGCCGCGCCCTCCATCACCGCGTAGTCGACGGAGATCTTCGGCAACGTGGGCCACACCGCGCCGAGGACGTCGTCCTGCTCGTCGCTGCCCCAGGCCGCCGCGATGCTTGTCACCCCGGCGTGCAGGGCGGGCTGCTGTCGGGCCAGTTCGGCGAGGAACGCCGACACCCGCCAGACGAACATGCCGGCGTTCCACAGGTAACGGCCCGAACGGACGTACGCCTCGGCCACCTCGGCGTTCGGCTTCTCCTTGAACTCGGTGACCGGTCGCATCGGACCATCACCGACCGGGTCGCCGGTCTGCAGGTAGCCGTAACCGGTCTCCGGCCGGGTCGGCGTGATCCCGACGGTCATCAACAGCCCCTGCTCGGCGCCCCGGATCGCCGCCTGCACGGTCTGCACCCAGCTCTGCGGGTCACCGATCAGGTGGTCGGCGGCGAACGAGCCCATGACCGCGTCCGGATCCCGTACGGCGATCACCGCCGCGGCCAGCGCGATGGCCGCGCAGGAGTCCCGGGGTGAGGGCTCGACCAGGATGTTCTCCTCCGGTAGCCCGGTCAGCTGGCGGGCCACGGCCGCGGCGTGGGCCGCGCCGGTGACCACCATGGTCTGCTCCGGTGTGGTCAGCGGCGCCGCCCGCTGCACCGTCGCCTGGAGCAGCGAAGCGGACGTACCGGTGAACGGATGGAGAAACTTGGGATGGCCGGCCCGGGACAGCGGCCACAACCTTGTGCCACTGCCACCCGCCGGAATGACGACATAGATCACCAGGACATCATGCCCGAACCGCCCCGAGTGGGCCTCCGGGTTGGCGACCGAGTGGGCCTCGGGGTTGGCGACTTCAGGGCCGGGCCCGGGACCAGGCGGCGATGTGCACCTCGGCGCTGGACTCCCAGGTGAACTCCTTCGCCCGGTCGAAGCCGGCCTTGGCCAGCGACAGGCGACGGGGCTCGTCGTCGAGCAGGGCCGCCAGGTCGGTGGCGATCTGATCCGGGTCCTCGCTGGTGTACGCCACCGCGTCGCCCCCGACCTCGGGCAACGACAGCCGGGGCGTGGTGAGCACCGGGGCGGCGCACGCCATCGCCTCCAGAATCGGCAACCCGAAACCCTCGCCGTACGACGGGTAGGCGGCCACCAGGGCACCGCCGAGGAAGCCGGGCAGGTCGGCGTAGCGCAGGTAGCCGGGACGCAGCAGCCGCAGGTGCGACGGCACCTCCGCCACCGCGCGGTCGATGTCGTCGTCGTGCCCCTGACCCCCGGCGACCACCAGGGCCGGCGGGTCCTGCCGGTCGGCCACCGCCCGAGCCCAGCCCCGGATCAGGTTCGGTACGTTCTTGCGCGGCTCCTTGGCACCGAGGAACGCGACGTAACTGCTGCTGCCGAGGCCGAGCCGGGCACGCACCCGAGCCTTCTCCTCGTCGCCGGGGGCGTGGAAGGCGGAGGGATCGACGCCGTGGTACGCCACGTCGATGCGGGTCGGGTCGGCGTCCAGCAGCCGGATCAACTCGTCCCGGGTGGCCTTGCTGGGCACGATCACCCGGTCGGCGCGGCGCAGCGAGGTCTTGATCGCACTCCGGAAGAACGTCCGGCGGGACTTGTCGTAGTGCTCCGGCTCGGTGAAGAAGGTCGCGTCGTGCACGGTGACGGTGACCGGACAACCAGCCCGCAACGGACAGGTGTAGAAGGGCGCGTGCAGCACCTCCGCGCCGACCTGCTGGGCCAGCAGTGGCAGGCCGGTCTGCTCCCAGGCGAGTCGGGCGGGGCGGTGCGCGACAGCGGCCGGAGCAGGGACGATCTCCGCGCCGGGCAGCATCCTGCGATAGCGCTCCAGGTCGGTGCGGAGACTGACGACGACCAGATCCACCGCCGACCCGCACACCTTGCCGAGGGCGCCGAGCAGGCCATCGACGTATCTACCGACGCCGCCACGGTCGGCGGGGACACTCGTGGCGTCGATGAGCACGCGGGGCGGGCGGCCGGCGGTCACGGGGCGACTCCTTGCGATGGCGGGACTGTGGGGAACAACACTTTCGGGCAAGCCTACGCCGGAGCCGGGTACGGACGCTGACTGCGACCCGACCGTACGCCGACTTGTCGTTGCCATCGAGTACGGCCGCCGGCCGCGTATCGTTCGCGTCGATGGCCGACAACATTGCCCGGGTGTTCGCCGACGCGATCGCGACCGACCCGAACCGACCCCTGCTGACCTGGTACGACGACGCCACCGGCGAGCGCACCGAGCTTTCCGGCGCGACGCTGGCGAACTGGGTGGCCAAGACGGCCAACCTGCTCACCGACGAGCTGGCGCTGGGACCGGGTGGCACCGCCGCCGTACTGCTTCCGCCGCACTGGCAGACCGCCGCCGTACTCCTGGGTTGCTGGGCGGCCGGGCTGACCGTGGCCGAGCAGCCGGGTGACGTGGACGTGCTCTTCGCCGCCGCGGACCGGGTCGCCGAGGCGGACACCTGGTCGGCCGACGAGCAGTACGCCCTTGCGCTGCACCCCTTCGCGCTGCCGCTGCGGGAGGTACCGGCCGGCTTCGCCGACTACGTCACCGAGGTACGGGTGCACGGCGACCACTTCGGCGCGTACCCGCCCGGCGGCCCGACGCACACCGCGCTCATCGACAAGGCGAGAGCACGCGCCACCGAGTTGGGCATCTCCCCGGCCGACCGGGTGCTGATCGACGTGGACCGCCACCCGGACCCCCTCGACTGGCTACTGGCCCCCCTGACCGCCAACGCCACACTGGTCCTCTGCGCCCACCCCGACCCCACCCTCC
>NZ_PNOZ01000107.1:0-16428 GCF_002879555.1 Verrucosispora sp. ts21
CGGCGAAGGCGGGCGAACCCACCGCCACCACACCGGCCAGCAGGGCACCGGACGCACCGGCGGCCAGCAGCCGCTTACGACCCCATGTGTTCATCAATGTCTCCGTTCGTCGTCTGTGATTACTGGGCTTGTCGGGGATCGGCGGCGCAGTCGACGCCGGTGTGTTGCGCGGTGACGACGGTCGTCACGTCCCTGCCGTCGACCGAGCCGCTGACGCGGACGGTCGCCGTACCGGCCGGCATGGAGGCGGTACGGGTGGTGAACTGCTGGTAGGCGTTGCCACCGGGTGCCACGGCGGCGAAGACACGTTCGCCGTACGCGGTCTGCACGGTGACGTCGACCGGCGCGTCGTGGTCGTTGCGGACCTGCACCGCCAGGTACGCCCTGCCGGCCACGCATCGCGGCTGCGCGGTCACCGTCACCGGCAGCTCCGGTACGACACCCGGGTCGTCGGCGAAGACCCGCCACTCGGTGATCGCCACCGCCGACCAGGTCGTGCCGTTGCCGTTGGCCCGGATCGTGGCCCGCACCCGCGAGGTGGTGACCGGGTCGAAGGAAACGGTGTTGAAGGCGGTGGTGCTGGTGCCGTAGCCGGTGGCGCCCGTCACGTCGCGCCAGGACGCGCCGGTCTCGTCCCAGTACTGCAGCACCCAGCCGTCGGGTTGGGCGACACCGTCGCCGGAGCCCTGGTTGGAGTCGCGCCAGAACTTCAGCTCGGTCCCGGTGATCCGTACCGGACGCGACCAGGTGTACTGCACCCACTGGGTGGTCGGCCGGGTGCCGGACCAGGTGCCCCAGATCTGGGCCTGGCCCGGGTTGGTCGGGTCGGCGTTGTCGTTGAGCGCGGTGAGGCTGTTCCAGCTCGCCGTGTAGGAGGCGGCCGGGGTGGCGATCGGTGCGATGTTGCCGGTCAGCGGCCCGGACAGGTCCGCCGGGATGGCCACCGTCTTGGCGGTTTCCAGGTTCCCGGCCACGTCGAGCGCCCGGAACGACAGGGTGTGCCGGTTGGCGTCCGGTGCCGCGACCGGACCGGTGTAGGTCTGCCACCCGCCAGTACCGATGGCGTACTCGATCCGGGCCACCCCGGAGGTCGCGTCGGTCGCGGTCACCGTGACCGTACGAGTGGTGCCGTGCACGGTCGCCGTGCTGACCGGCGCGACGGCGTCGATGCGTACGGCGAGACTGGCCGGCGTCGAGACGTTGCCGGCACGGTCGGTCGCGGTCGCCGTGACGGTGTGCTCGCCGTCGCCGGTGACGGTGACGTCGACGTGCCGCACGTCGTTCACGACGGCCGGTTCGCCGTCGTCGACCCGCGAGGAGATGCTCAACCGGCCGCCCCGGTCGTCGACGCCGGCGACCCGCACCCGCACCGCCGAGCGGAACCAGCCCGCGCTGCCGGCGCTGCCACTGGGCGTGAGCCTCACCGTCGGTGCGGTCTCGTCCCCCTCGGTGTCGTCCGGGGAGATCACGGTGAGCTGTGCGGAGACCCGCCCGGCGGCGTAGCCGAGCACGGTGCCGGAGATGGTGAAGGTCCGGGGCGTCGCCACGTCGTCCGGCGTGACCTCGTCCCAGTAGACCGGCACGCGCAGCGTCTCGGCACCGAAGGACACCGGCAGGGTGTCCGGCAGGTCGGTCTCCCCCACCTCCACAGTCATCGCCGGCGCGCTGACCGTCTCCGGCTGCGCGGCGAGGACCTTCCATTCCTCGACCGCCACCGCGGAGTAGGTGCTGCCGTTCGTCGAGGCGTCGAAGACCGCCCGGACCTGCGTGGTGGTCACCGGGTCGAAAGTGGTGTTCTGGAAGCCCTGGGTGCCGGTCGGGTAGCCGCTCGGGTTCGGTACGTCGGCCCACTGCCCGGTGTCGAGGTTCCAGTACTGGATGCGCCAGCGGGCGGGGGCGGCCACCCCGACCCCTGTGCCCTGCGGCTGGTCGTTCCAGAACTCGATCTGCGAACCGTTGATCCGCATCGGCTGGTCCCAGGTGTACTGCACCCACTGCTGCGGCGGGTGGTTGCCGGTCCAGGTGCCCCACATGTCCGGCGGCAACGGGTTGCGTCGGACGATCTCGTCGTTGAGCGCCTTCACCCAGTACTGGGTGGGTACCGGCTCGTTGGAGACGGTGACCCGCGCCTCCTGGGCGATGTTCGGCCGGGGGGTGAGGTCACGGCCCTTGGCCGGGGTCGGGGTGACCAGCTTGATCCGGGGCGGGTTCTGCGTGTCGTCCCACTCCAGCGGGTCGATCGCCACCGACCGGCGGAAGTGACCGCCGCCGACGGCGTCGGCGGTGTGGTACGCGAGGTACCACCGCCCGTCGAACTCCACCACGCCCGGGTGGCTGGTGGTCGAGGAGACCGGCCGCAGGAACGTGCCCCGGTAGGTCCACGGGCCCTGCGGCGACGACGCCGTCGCGTAGGCCAGGCAGGCGTGGTAGTTCGCCGGGGTGCACTGCGAGGTCGGGCCGGCGTTGTTGCCGGCGTACGCCAGGTAGTAGGTGCCGTTGCGCTTGAAGGCCCAGGCGCCCTCGAAGAAGCCGGTCAGCCCGGTGACGGTCCGCACCGCACCGATCGGCGTCTTCATGTCCTGGCCGAGTTCGAGCATCCGCAGTTGGCTGAACGAACCCCACCACAGGTAGACCCGCTGGTCGGGGCCTTCGCCGTCGACGAGGATCGTCGGGTCGATGTTGTGGATGGTGTTGGCGGTGGGCACCCGCTGCGAGACGATCGGTCCGCCCGCGTGGTCGGTCCACGGGCCGGTCGGGCTCGACGAGACGGCCACGCCGATGGCGAACTTGTCCGACGCCGGGCTGTCCCGCTCGTGGATCGGGACGTACCAGTAGTAGCGGCCGTCCACGCCCCGGACCACCTGACCGGCGTACGCCCGGCCGGGGGTCGCCCAGGCGAACGTGGTCTCCGGGCGCATCAACGACGGGAAGTGCGTCCACTGGCCCGACTCGACGTCGGTGCTGCGCAACGCCCCCCACTCGTTCATGATGAAGTCGTTGGTGGCTGGTCCGGCCTGGTCGTGGCCGGTGTAGATGTAGAGCTGATCCGCCTGGCCCGGGTTGCCGAGGGCACCGGCCGGCACGACGAGCGGCGCCGGGTCGGCGGAGTAGTAGCTGCCGTCACCGAGGATCGGGTTGACGGTGTTGGTGAAGGTGTACGACTCGGGTTCGGCGGCCTGCGCCGGGCTGGCGATGCCGGTCAGGCCGGCGGCGACGAGCCCGACGACCGCCGCCACGGCGACCGCCCGACGTGGACGGTGGCGCGAGGGTGGAGCGGTGTGCCGCCCCACGGTGGTGTTCACGGTGTCCATCTCCTCACGGGACGGGTGAATGGTGGCGGCGCCGATGCGCCGACGCCGCCACCAGGGGAGGTCAGCCGCAGGTGAGCGCGCCGAACGGTGCCTCGAACTCCACGGTGACCGGCTCGCCGTCGACGATTCCGGTGGCCTTCACCGTCGCCGTGGCCGCCTGCACCGATGTGGCGCGGGTGTTGAACGCCTGGAAGGCGGACTTGCCGGACGCCACGTCGGCGATCGTCCGCGACCCGTACGGCGTGACCAGCTCGATGGTGAGCGGCACGTTCCCGGCGTTGCGGGCGTTGACCGTGACGTAGACGTTGCGGCCGGTGCAGCGGGTGCTGGCCTGCACCTCGACGTCCCAGGTCGGCGTCTCGGGCGGGTTGCCCACGGTGAGGGTCAGCGTGGTCCGGGTGGCCCCGGCCTGGCTGACGTACGGCGGCAGGACCAGGTCACCGATGATGGTGTACCGGCCGGGGACGTTGACGATGTTCTCGTCGAAGTTCCACTCGACCCCGATGGCCTGGTTGTCCCGGGAACCGTCGTTGTAGGAGACCGACACCTTCTCCGGCAGCCAGGGCAGCTCGCCCACCTCGACGGCCTGCTCGAAGGTCTCGGCACCCTGGATCGAGATGCCGCCGGTGGACATCTCCGGCCGCACGTAGATGCGGGCCTCGGCGATCAGGCCGTACGCGTCGTTGGTGCCGTAGACCACGAACGGATCCACGTTCGGCTCCGCCACCTGCTCGGGCGTGATCTCCTGCCAGTTGAACGCCACAGTGCCGCGGGCGCCGCTGGCGTAGACCGCGTCGAGCGTGGCCGGCAGGGTCGGCACCTGCCCCACGCCGGTGCGGATGAGCACCGGCGAGCGCACCGAGTCGACGGTCTCGCCGTTGGCCCGCCACCGCAGGACGCCGGTGCCGGCCCCGCTGCCCTGCACGCCCCAGATGCGGATGCGCAGGTGACTGGCGGTGATCGGCGCGAAATCGAAGTGGTTGTAGCGGTTGGTGGCCAGCCCACCGGCGTACGTCGAGTCACCGGTGAGGGTGACCGGCGTCCAGGTGCTGCCGTTCGTCGACCATTCGATGGCGTACGTGCCGGCGGCGGGGCGGCGGGTGCCGCCGTTGTCGTCGTACCAGTAGATGTCCGTCGAGGACAGGCGCACCGGCGCGTCCCAGCGGTACTGGATCCACGCCTGGCGGTCGAGGCTGGTGCCGTTGGCCGGCTGACCCCAGTTGCCCCAACCCTGGCCGGTGCCCGGGTTCGAGTTGGCCGGGTTGGTGGGCGCGTTGACCCGGGAGTGGTTCTCCCACGAGGCGGTGCCGCTGGTGCTGATCGTCGCCGAGGCACCGAACTCTGCGCTGACCTCCCGCTCGGTGAGGGTCACCGCGACGGTGGTCGTCGACCGCTTCTCGCCGTCGTCGGCGAAGAACCGGAACACATAGTCGCCGGCGATCGTGCCGGTGACCCGGGTGGACAACGCCTGCGCGTCGGCGAAGATGACGCCGGCACCCTCCGGCGTGGAGACGGTCTCCCAGCCGAAGGTCAGGTCGTTGTCGTACGGGATGCCGTCGTCGGTGGCGGTGGCGACCAGTCGGGTGGACAGGTTGCCGTCGGTCGAGTTGTCCCGGGCGGCGGTGACGACCGGCGCCTGGTTGGTGACCTCCGGCACGTCCCGCCCCGAGTCGAAGACCTGGATCTCGGAGATGGCGGTGAAGAAGGTCGGGTTGTTGGTGAAGGCGATGCGGACCTTGCTCGACGTGACGGTGTCGAACAGCGCCTCGTTGAACTTCGCCGACGGCACCGTCGGGTTCTTGAACTGGTTCGGCACCTCCCGCCAGCCGCCGTTGCCGTCGGGCACCTGGATCCACCAGCGGGCGGGTTCCCGGTAGCCGCCGGCCTGCCGGTCGCTGACGAAGAAGACCTTCACGTTGTCGAAGGACTTCGCCGCACCCAGGTCCAACTCGACGTAGCCGTTGCGGTCGGTGGTGCCGTAGTTGCCCCAGTAGGGCTCGTTGGCGGTGACACCGTCGGTGACGGCCGCCAGCGACACCGGACGCTCGGTCACCGAGATCGCGCCGGGGGTGTAGTTCATCGAGGTGCTGCTCCAGCCGGGCGTGTGGAACTGCCGCCACGGCGTGGGCCGCACCCCCTGCTGGGTGTACGACGAGCTGAGCTGCGCGCCCTGCGCCAGGTTCGGCGCGTCCTCGGTGAGGTCGATGCCGGCGGTCTTGAGGTAACCCACCACCCGCTCGTCGGCGATCGGGGTGTCCACTGCGGCCGGGAAGTCGGTCCCTTCGGTCGCGGTGAAGGTGACGGTGAGCCCCTCTGCGGCCTGGACCTGGTTGGTGTTCGGGTCGTAGGTGAGCTTGCCGAGCTTGTCGGTGCTTACCTTCTTCTCCCCGTTGATGAACAGGCTGTAACCGGCGCCGAGGCCGTACTCGCTGCCGTCCGGGTCCCAGACGATCGTCACGTCCTGACCGTGGTACCGCAGGTTGTTGACCATGAAGTGGTCGTACCCGAACTCGATCGGCCAGAGCTCGATCTTGTCATCGGAACGCGGCTGGATGCCCGCCATGTCCTCGATGAAGATGTAGTTCATGTTGCCGAGCATGATGTGGTTCTGGTTGTTGCGGTTGTAGGTGCGGGTGTTCGGGTTCCAGTTGGAGTAGTACTCCGCCTGGTTCGCGATCCGCATGTCCGCGTTCGGGTAGATGCTCCAGGCCATCCAGTCCAGCAGCCGCTTGGCGTACGCCGGGGTGATGTACTTCTGCTCCGGGTCGTAGTGCCGCAGGGCGGAGCGGACACCGCGGTACTGCACCGTGAAGTTGATGTTGGAGAAGTTGTTCGAGCCGCCGATTCCGTAGGCGGCGCGGTCGTACTGGTTCGCGGTGTAGAACGGGAAGATCGGGAAGTTGTCGCCGTAGGTCAGGAACCGGAAGCCGTCGACGTAGGTCTGCCACTGGTCCTTCGGGATCAGGTTCTCGGCGTAGATGTCGTAGAGGTTCGACTCCTTGGCCGGGATCAGGGTGCGGGCCGACGCGGGCAGCGGGTTGGCCCGCCCGTTGGCGCTGGCCGCGCTGGTCGCGCCGTGCGACGTGCCGGCCAGGAACATCCGCATGTCCGGGCTCCACAGCCGGTTGAGGATCGCGGCGCGGATCTGGTCGGCGTTTGTCGCCATCTCGTCGACCTTGGCCTGGTCGGCGTCGGCGAGCTGGTAGAGCTGCCGGGCCGCGTCGAAGGCACCCCAGACGTACGCCGACTCGGGCCGCTCGATGGTCCGCGCGCCGGGGGCGCCGGCGTTGGACCTCGGGTAGCCGAAGGTGATGGCGTCGGCGTCGTTGCCCGGCATGTAGTTGGTGTCGTACGCGATCAGCTTGTCGTTGTTGCCGTCGTAGTGTTCGAGCTGGCCGACGCCGTCGCCCTCGAAGTACCCGGCGAACTTGCGGGCGATGTCCTTGCCACCACCGTGCACGTTGTACGCCTCGAGCCCGGCGGTGCCGAGGTACTGCGAGTAGTGGTTGTTCCAGCTGGTGTGCCCCGGGCTGTCCAGGAAGGCCGACGAGCCGGACAGCTCACCGATGTTGAGGATCTGCCCGTACGGCAGGTACGGCGTACGCAGCCACTTGGTGTCCTGCAGGTGCATCGGCTGGGTCAGCGCGACGGCGTTCTGGTAGAGGTTCACCCCCTCGATCGTCGTCGGGTACTGGTAGACGTGGCCGGAGGCGTTGGCGTCGAGGGAGTTGTACCGCTCACCCCACCAGCGGTAGACGATCGCCTTCTCCAACGCCGGGTCGGGCACGTCGATGTAGGGGACGTCCTGCGCCCAGCGGCGGTTGAACTCGGTGATGCCGGTGCGTACGGCCTGCGCCGGCGACAGTTCGGCGTACTCCTGGTAGCTCTGCACCGTCTCCGGCAGGGTGGCCGAGGAGACCGCGCCGACGACCGACAGCGACGTCGAGCCGCCGGCCGGGACGGTGATCTCCCGGTCCAGGTTGCTGCCGCTACGGGTGAAGCCGGCACCGGTCAGGTCGATGCGGACGGTGTCCCACGCCGTGTCGACCAGGCCGTTGTTGGAGCCGCTGGTGATGGTGCGGGTGCCGGTCAGCGCGGCCTCGCCGGCCGCCTGGGTGGCCAGCGGTGACGCGGCGCGGACGGTGAAGGTGGCCGCCTCGTCGCCGGGGTTGGTGAACTCGATGGCGGTGACCGCCACGTTGTCGTAGGTGATGAACTTGGTCAGGTTCGCGGTGACCCCGGTGGCGCCGATGGTGTAGCGGCTCCTGGCGTGGCTGGGCGCGTTGAACCGGTGGGCGTTGACCTCGCTGACGGTCTGTCCGGGCACCGTGACGGTGTAGAGGTTGCCGAGGTTGTTGGGGCCGCCGACGAACGCGCTGCCGGCGAAGCCCATGACTGTGAAGTTGTTGTTGCTCGCGCCCCGCATGTACAGCGAACGGCCTCGGGTCATCAGCACCGCTGACCCGAGGGCGCCCTGCACGCCGAGAATGCGGTCGAGGTAGTAGTCGGTGCCGCCGGCGGCGAGGTCCTTGTCGAAGATCGACTGGTGCATGCTGCCCGCGGTGAACGGGACTCCGGGCCGCAGCTGGTTGGCGACGTCGCCGACGTTGCTGTACACCGGGTCACCGATGTCCATGACGTGGCTCTGTCCGTTTGTGTAAACCCCGACGTCGCCCTCGTTGCCGGGCAGGATCGGGCTCGCCGCGTGGGCCGGGGACGGTACGGCGACCGACCCTGTCACCACGAGCGCGGCAAGGGCTGCCCAGAGGGGCGCCCTTCGTACGCGTCTACGGATCATTTCCTTCCTCCTTGTTCTCGGCGCGGGGGCGGGTGAGGCGCCCGGTCGCACCTGTGGCGGTGGTTCGAACGGCTTGTCGTCATCGGTCATCGACCGCTGTGAGCGCTAACATCAGGGCTGCCCCGGCGCCGGTTCCCGCAGGGCGGTGTCGGTGGGGAGCCAGACCCGCATGGTGGAGGGCCCACGGTTGGCCCAGGCGTGGTACGGCACCAGTGGCACGTCGTCGAACTCGTCGACCGGCACCGGCGCCGACTCGGCGGCGTCGGCCCGGTACGGCCAGTCGTGTTCCTGCCCGCGGACCTGGCGGCACCGCACGAGGACCTGACCGTCGCGTAGCCGCGGCGGTCGGGTGACGTCGACGCGGAGGTCGTCGACGCTTGCCACGCCCGGCACGTCCACCGACTCCAGGGCGTACACCAGTGGGCCGCGCTCCACCGCGACACAGCCGCGCACCGCGTCGATGCGGCTGTCCGGGTGCACGAACCGGGGCGCCATCGGCAGCCGCAGCACCATCTCGTCGCCGCGCCGCCACGCCCGGTGCTCGGTGAACACGCCCGCAGCCACCGGCCGGGCCACCCCGTCGAGGGTCACCGTCGCCCCCTGGTCGGCCCACCCGGGCACCCGCAACGACAGCGACCAGGGGTGCTCGTCGTCGCTGTCGACCCGTACCCGGATCTGACCGTCGTACGGGTATTCGGTCGTGATGTGCACCCGCCGGCTGCGCCCGTCGGCGAGGTGCTGCTCGACCGTGCCGGTCAGGTACTGGTGCACCTGCAGCCCGTCGTCGTCGCAGGTCGCGACGTACGCCGACAGGCTGGCCAGGGTGCGGGCCACGTTGGTCGGGCAGCAGGACACCTCGAACCAGGGCGCCCGCAGTGACGCCGCCGCCCGCAGGCTGGGCCGGTCGGTGTCGGGAGTGGTGCCGAGTTCCCGACGGTGCAGGGTGTTCGTGTAGAAGAAGCTCTGCCCGTCGGCCGCCGGGGAGGTCGACACCACGTTGAACAGCGTCCGCTCGATCAGGTCGGCGTACCGGGGGTCGCCGTCGGCGAGCAGCAGCCGCCAGGCCAGCATCACCGAGCCGATGCCCGCGCAGGTCTCCGAGTAGGCGCGGTCGGGGGGCAGCATCCAGTCACCGCCGAACGCCTCGTCCTGGTGCCGGGAGCCCTGTCCCCCGGTGACGTAGGTACGCCGCGACACCGTGTTGCGCCACTGGCCACGCACCGCGTCCAGCAGGCCGGCGTCCTTCACCTCGACGGCGACGTCGACCGCGCCGGCGGCGAGGTAGTTCGCCCGTACCGCGTGGCCGCGCAGCACCGTGGCCTGCCGGACCGGCTGGTCGTCCTGGAAGTACTCGCGACCGAACTCCACGTCGGCGAGTCGGCCGTGACCGCGCCGGTCGACGAAGAGGGCGGCCTGGGTCAGGTAGCGCTCCTGGCCGGTGGCGCGGGCGAACTCCACCAGCGCGGTCTCGATCTCCGCGTGCCCACAGACGCTGTCGATGCCGTCCCGTCCGAAGGTCCGGCACACGTTGTCGGCGGCCCGGCAGGCGATGTCGAGCAGCCCGTCGTCGGCGTCGGGGCGGGTCCGGACCCGGGCGACCGCGGCCTGCAGCAGATGTCCGACGCAGTAGAGTTCGTGGCCCCATTCCAGGTCGGACCAGCGCGGCGCCTGCCCCGGCCGACCGAACCTGGTGTTCAGGTAGCCGTCGGGCTGCTGGGCCGCGCCGACCCGCCGCACGATCGCGCGGAACCGCGACTCCAGTTCCGCGTCGTCGGTCCGGCCGATCTCCCAGGCCATGGCCTCCAGGAACTTGTAGACCTCGGAGTCGGAGAACTCGCGTCCCCGGCGCTCAGCGGGGTCGCCCCCGTTCGCGGTCAGGTCGAAGTTGCGGATCCAGCCCTCACGCTCGAGCCAGTGCTCGATGTGCCGGAGTGTGGCCTCGCCGTTGATCGACTGGCGCTCACCCCAGAACCCGCCGGTGATCTCCACGTCCCGCAGATCGAGGGGCCGCAGGCGGCCCTGGGCCGGCAGAACGGGTGCGGCCGAATGCGCGTTGCCGCTCATGGTCATCCTTTCAGCGCGCCGGACATGAAGCCGCGCACGTAGTGTCGTTGGAGCAGGAGGAACAGGACGATGCACGGAAGGGCGAGCACGACCACGCCCGCCTCGGTCGCCCCGTAGTCGACGACACCCTGGACCTGGCCACGCAGATTCGACACCGCGAGCGGGAGGGTCATCCGCTCCGAGTCGTTGATCAGGATGAGTGGGGCCATGAAGTCGTTCCACGCGGCGAGGAACCCGAACAGCCCGACGGTGATCAGGCCCGGCTTGACGGCGGGCAACAGCACCCGCCACAGCGCGCCGAACGAGGAGCAGCCGTCGACCATCGCGGCCTCGTCGAGTTCGCGTGGCACCGCTTCGAAGGAGATGCGCATCAGGAAGGTGGAGAACGGCAGCTGGAACATCGTGAGCACGAGCGCCACGCCGACCAGGGAGTTCTGCAGACCGACCTGGTTGAGCAGCACGTAGAGCGGGATCAGCAGGGTCGCGTACGGGACCATCAGGATGGCGAGCGTGACCAGGAAGAGCAGGTTCTTCCCGGGGAAGCGGAACCGCGCGAAGGCGTACCCGCCGAGGAAGGAGATCAGCAGCGTCAGGGTGACCGTGAGCAGCGAGACGAAGGCGGAGTTGGCGAGGTAGCGCCAGATGCCGGCCTGGTAGGCGGCGAGCGTGCGGTAGTTGCCGAACCCCCAGCCGTCCACCTGGTTCGTGCCGGGCTGCGGGGAGACCGAGGCGACGGCCGTCCAGACCAGCGGCGCCAGGAAGATCAGCGCGACCGCCCCGGTGAACACCCAGTACGGCGTACGCAGGGCGATGCCGGCGATGGTCATGCCCTCGGTCTTCTTCCGACTCTCGTGCCGCGAGGGTGTCGGCGGCGCGGGTCCGTCGGTGACGGCCGATTCGGTGGTGGATACGACGGTCATCGGCGTCAGCTCTCCTCGGACCGGAAGGCGCGCATCTGCAACGCGTTGATCAGGATCAGGGCCAGCAGCACGATGACGGAGATGGCCGCCGCCACACCCAGGTCGTTCTGGCCCTGGAACGCCACCATGTAGATCAGTTGGACCACGGTGATCGTGCTGTTGTCCGGGCCGCCCTTGGTCAGGATGTAGAACTGCTCGAAGGCGAGCAGGGAGCCGGTCACGCAGAGCACTGTCGTCAACGCCAACGTGGGGCGCAGCAGCGGCAGGGTGACCTTCCGGAAGGTCTGCCAGCGGCTGGCGCCGTCGGTGCGGGCGGCCTCGTACACGTCGGCCGGGATGCCCTGGAGGCCGACGAGCATGAGCACCATGTAGAACCCGGCGTAGCGCCAGACGATCAGGAACGTGGTGGAGATCAGCGCCGCGGTCGGCGAGCCGAGGAAGGTGAGGCCGAACCGTTCCATCACCGGCGCCAGCGGGCTCGCGTACGGCGAGTAGAGCACGTAGAACAGCAGCGACGCCGAGGCCAGTCCGAGGGCGCTGGGGATCAGGAACGACGCGCGGAGCAGGTTGTTCCAGCGGCTCGACTCCTGCACGAGCAGGGCCAGTCCCAGTCCGAGCGCCAGCAGCAGGACGGTCGCGAGCGCGGTGTACTTGAGGGTGAACACCACCGAGTCGGTGAAGAAGCGGTGGTCGACCGCCTTGACGAAGTTGTCGGGGGCGTTGAGGCCCTGGTCTCCGCGCAGCAGCGACCACTTCGACAACGACATCCGGATGACCAGCAGCAGCGGCACGGCGAACAACAGCACCACGAAGACCGCCGTCGGGGTCGCGTAGAGCCAGCCGAGCAGGGCTTGGCGGCCGCGCGGGCGGGTGCGACGCCGTGTCGCCGCACCCGGCGGGCGAGACGGTGCGGTGACGCTCATGGAAACCTCTCGTTTCTTCGGTCGCGGGTGGGCGGTGTCCGGATCGCGCCGCAGGCGTGTGCCGACCGGAAGAGGGCCGGGAGGTCGGCGCACGCCTGCGGCGGATCGGCTACTGCTTGAGTACGGCGGTGATCTCGTCGTTGTCCTTCTTCAGGTCACCGCTGCCGTTGAGGACCTGGTTGCGCACCAGGGTCAGCCACGGGCTGTTCGGCGCGTTGAACGCCTGCTGGAAGTTCAGCGCGACCGGGGTGCCGCCCTTGCCGGCGACCTCGTTGATGGTGACCAGGCGCGGGTCCTCGGCGGCGTACTTGTTGTTGGCCAGGTCGGCGCGGGAGACCACGTCCTTGTTCTTGGCCAGCACCTCGACCTGGGCCTGCTCGGACATCATCCAGCTGAGGAAGTTCCAGGCCTGGGCGGCCTTCTTCGAGTCCTTCGAGATGCCGATGCCGTCGCCGCCGACGAAGGTGGAGGCACCGCCGTTGGGGCCGGGAATGCCGGCGACCCCGGCGTCGAACGGGGTCGAGGAGAGCAGCGTCGCCGGGTAGAACATCAGGCCGACCTTGCCCTCGGTGAAGGCGGCGGTCCAGGTGGGACCGGTCTCACCGGCCGAGGCCGGCAGCACCGCACCCGAGCGCCACAGGTCGTGCCAGACGCGGTAGACCTGCTGCGCGGTCTCGTCGGCGAGCTTGGACTCCGTACCGTCCTCACTGAGCACCTGGCCGCCGCCGGCCCAGATCGACGGGAACCAGGTGAACAGCAGGCAACCGCCGCAGTTCAGCCCGGCCGCCGTGCCGTAGACGCCGTCCTTGCCCATCGCCTGGATCGCCTTGGCCGCGGCGGCGTACTCCTCAAGCGACGCCGGGGCCTTTTCCGGGTCGAGTCCGGCCTCGGTGAACAGCTGCTTGTTCCAGAACAGCATCGACAGGTCCAGCACGAAGGGCAGGACGTGTTCCTTGCCCTCGCGGGTGCCGGCCGACAGGTGTCCCTTGTTGATGGAGTCCTTGAAGTCCAGGCCGTTGATGTTCGAGCTGAGGTCCTGGAAGAGGCCCTGCTCCACCCAGTTCGGCACGTAGACGATGTCGGCGGCGAAGAGGTCCGGCAGACCATCGGAGCCCGCTGCCGCACCGACCTTGGCGACGTAGTCGTCGTTGGGTACGACGGTGAGCTTGACCTGGTTCTGGTGGCTGGCGTTGTACGCGTCGACCAGCAGCTTCGCCTGCTTCTCCAGCGGCGCGCGGGTCCACAGTGTCAGCTCGCTGCCGTCGTCGACGCCGGTGGGACCGGCGTCGGCCGCGCTCGGGCCGCTCGGCTCGTCGCTGCCACACGCCGCGACGCCAAGGGTGAGCGTCGCGGCCAGGACTCCCGCCAGCGATCGTAGGGCAGTCCGCCTGCCCAGGGATGTGCTCATGGTCCTCTCCTAGGGTTCATCAACCGGGCGCGAAACCGCCGAGCGGTCTCCGCCAGCCGAGGTGTGCAGTGTCGAGTTGCCGCGTCAGGTGGATGGGGCAAGGCGGTGACATCACGGTCGGGCGTCGGACAGGTCGAGCCGACCCGCGACGCGGTTCTGCGCGCACCACCGCCGAAGTCACCGCCATGGCGAGGTGGCACCCATCACGTTCCGCCGATAGGGTGCTTCACGAAAACGGTTTCGGCAAGATGTCGTACGGGTAAAACCGGGGCCGATTTTCGGCCCACCCCGGACTTCCGCTTGTGTCAGTCTTCGCACTACGCTGGCCGGAATCGTGGGGCTAGCCAACGGCTGCCGGGTTTCTGAAATTGTTGCGAAAGGCTTTCGAGTGGGCCGACGACGATCGCAATCAGTGACGCTGAGTGATGTGGCGCGCCACGCTGGTGTCTCGATGGCCACCGCGTCCAAGGCCATCAACGGTCGCCCCGAGGTCGCCTCGGCCACCCGGGAACGGGTGCTGCGCGCCGCCGCCGAGCTGTCCTTCCAACCGAACGTGCTCGCCTCCGGGCTGATCTCCGGTCGCACCCGTACGGTGGGGCTGCTCACCGACGAACTGGGCGGCAGATTCGCCATGTCCATCCTGCTCGGTGCCGAGAACGCCCTCGGCAACGGGCAGATGTCCGTGCTGCTCTGCGACGCGCGCGGCGACGCCATCCGCCGCCAGCACTACATCCGCACCCTGCTGGCCCGCCAGGTCGACGGATTCATCGTGGTCGGTGACAGCAACGAGGTGAGCCCGTCGGTGACCCAGCACATCCCGGTGCCGGTGGTCTACGCGTACGCCCAGTCCACCGACCCGGACGACTTGTCGATCGTCGCCGACGACGAGGGTGGGGCCCGACTCGCCGCCGAACACCTGGTCTCGCACGGTCGGCGACGGATCGGGCACATCACCGGCCCGGACAGTTACCGCGCCGCCCGCGACCGGGCCGCCGGGCTGCGCGCGGTCCTCACCGAGGCAGGTCTCGTACCGGCCGGCGACCCGCTGTTCGGCGAATGGTCCCAGCGGTGGGGTCGGCACGCGGCACGTCTGCTGCTGGCCGCCCGGCCGGACGTGGACGCGATCTTCTGCGGCAACGACCAGGTGGCCGCAGGCGTCGCGGACACGCTGCGCGACCTCGGCCGTCAGATCCCGGACGACGTGGCGATCGTCGGCTACGACAACTGGGAACTCTTCGCCGAGGAGTGCCGCCCGCCGCTGACCACCGTGGACCTCAACCTCGAACAGCTCGGCGCGACCGCGGTCCAGCACCTCATCGCGGCGCTGGACGGCAACGCCACCGGTGGGGTGATCCGGCAGCAGGGCCGCCTCGTCGTCCGCGAGTCCACCGGACCGGCCCTCACCCGCCACTGACCCTGGTGCCGGCGGCGCTCGTCCCGCCCGCATTTTGCTCGGAGGCCACCTGGCGGCTCGCGCGCGCCCGACGCGAAGGTGCCGCAGGCCCGGCGTCAGGGTGCCGCGTGAGGGGGCACGGCCGACCATGTTCGGGCCGCCACCCGGCAGGTCGAGAGCACCCGCGCGTCAGGTGCCGCGTGACGGGCCGGACAGGGTCAGGCCCGCCGCCGCGCGGTCGCCGTCGCAGAGTGCCGCCGCGCTGCGCCGGATGACCAACTCCGGCACCAGTACGTCGCGGCGGGGTCGCGACTTCGACGCGGGCCGGTCGAGTTGTGCCAGCAACAGTCGCAGGCTGCGCCGACCCAGCTCGGCGAAATCCTGCCGGACCGACGTCAGCGGCGGCAGGAAGTGGGCACCGTCGGCGGTGCCGTCGAATCCGACCACGCTTACCTCACCCGGTACCCGCCGGCCGGCCTCGTGCAGCGCCCGCAGCACACCGAGGGCGAGTTGGTCACTGGCGCAGAAGATGGCCGTGACGCTGCGGTCGCGGGCGAGCCGCTCACCCTGCTCGTAGCCGGTGCCGGCGCTCCAGTCACCGGGCACCACGGCGGGCGTCGGCGCACCGGCGGCACGCAGCGCGGCATGCCAGCCGGCGACCCGCTCCCGCGCCTCCGGCCAGTCCTGCGGGCCGGCGAGGTGGTGAACGGTGGTGTGTCCGAGGTTGAGCAGGTGTCGGGTGGCGAGCCGGGCACCTTCGGCGTTGTCGATCTGCGCACTCGGTACGGCCTCGGTGCAGCCGCCGCCCACGGTCACCGCCGGCAGTCCGGACGACGCCTCGGCCAGGGCGTCGGCCATGGCGGGCTTGGGCGCGATGGCGATGATCCCTTCGACCGACTGGCGGCGGAGCCAGTCGACCGCGTCGAAGACCGATCGACGATCCAGGTGCCGCAGACTGGCGACGCTGACGAAGTAGCCCGCGGCCCGAGCCGCGCCCTCGATGGCGTACAGCATGGAGGTGGGCCCGTAGAGCGGGCTCTCGTAGCCGACGATCCCGAGCGTGCCGGAGCGGCGGGTGACCAGGGCGCGGGCGGCCGGATTCAACCGGTAGTCGAGCTGGCGCATGGCGTCCAGGACCCGCTGTCGGGTGTGGTCGGCGACGTACGGATGCCCGTTGATGACGCGGGAGACCGTCTGGGCCGACACGCCCGCCAGTTCCGCGACGTCCCGCATGATCGAACGGCCCGAACCTCTGACCGGCCGTTCGGCTTCGTTGCCGCGTGCGGGGGCGGACGGGGCTTGTCGCTGCCTGTCCGGCCGGGCACGGCCGCTGTTCTCGATCACCCTGCTCTCCTCGTCAGGAGGTGCCCCGCGCGACGCGGCGGAGGAAGCGGTGGTCCCTCCACCACCGATGTCACCTGACCTCTGACAATGAACGCCGAAAGCGATTTCGGCAATGGCCACCAGGAGATTCGCACAGAAAGCTGAGGCGACCCCCTCCCCTTTCGCCCCGACCGTCCACACCCACCCCTCCCCCACCGTCCCCCTCCCGCCCCTCGCGCCCCTCCCGCCCTACCCTGCCCCGCGATCTTGCACTATTGGTCGCCGATA